>JAGOBQ010000339.1 GCA_017999215.1 Thermoanaerobaculia bacterium | reverse complement strand
CTTCGTCGGCGAAGAGCGTCGGACGAGGCGGCTGGAGGTGACGCAGGAGGAGCCGGAAGCTCGCGTTCCCGGCGGTGGTCCCGGCCCGGACCCTCAGGCTCGGCGTCGCGCCGGACGAGACCTCGAAGACGAAGTCCGCGAACGCGCCGGCGGGAGCGATCCCGGACTTCGTCTCGCCGACGGCGATCGGCGTCGGGGTGCGACCGGGAAGGAGGCCTCCCGCAGAAGACTCGTCCGCCCCGAGGTCGGCGAGCGTCCCGGCGGGACGCGGGCGCGGCTCGCCGTCGAGGTCGTTCGCGACGTTCGTGACGATACCCTGTGCGAGGGCGGCAGAGGTCGGCCCGAGGTGGAAGCCGTCCGCCTCGATGGCCGCGGAGCCTTCGAGGTATCCCTGTTGCGTGACGTTTCCCTGGGTCCTGGTGGGGACGCCGTCCCAGAGGGTGTTCGTCAGCGTCGCCGTCGAGGTCGCATCGGTCGTCACGCCCTTCGCGCAGGCGGCGACGATCATGTTCGTGAACGTCGCCGTGCTCCCGTCCGTCACCACGGCGGCGGCGAGGGGCGAGCGAACGCGGGCGATCGTCACGTGCGTGGCTCCCAGGGTGGAGGCGAGGGCGGCCTCGAGCGCGTTCCCGTACGAGTCAATCACCGCGGTGTTCGTGAGGACAACCGTCGAGGTCTCGGCGCGGACCGTGCAGTCGACGACGCGGCTGCGCTCGAGGCGGATCGTCGCCTGGTTCACCGCGGAGAGCCTCTCGGCGTGCTCGATTCGGGCGTGGCGGAAGGTGGCCGTCCCGCCGTCGACGACGATGCCCACGTTGCGCGACGTCCCGCTACGTCCCGTCGTGAAGACGACGGGCCTCGCGGGCGTTCCTTCTGCAACGAGCCGGCCGCTCACTCGAGTCGTCCAGTCCTGCCGGACGGTGACCCCTGCCTGGACGGTCACGGTGCGCCCTTCGGGGATCTCGTACTCGTTCCCGAGGCGGTACGCGTCGAGGCCGTTCTGCGGTACGAGGGTGAAGTCGGCTCCGGTCATCGCCCCGGGCTCGAGGACGACCTCGTTCCGCCAGTTGCCGGCGAACGTCGCGTCGGAGAGCGTGAGGCGCGACGAGGCCCCGCGAACGACGAGAGGGTAGGCCCCCGTCGGCGCGATGCTGGTGAACGTCGTCGAGGTCGCGGTCAGGGAGGAGCCGTCGACGACGAGACCGCCCCGGCCGCTCGCGGGCCCGATCGTGCAGTGGTCGAGGACGACGCCGGCTGCACCGGCGTTGCGGACGGTGACCCCCTTGTCGTCGGCCTCCTCGATACTCGTGTAGGCGAGGTGCCCGGTGCCTCCGTCGAAGACGAGCCCGATCCAGGTCCGGTCTCCCCACGCGCTTCGGCCCCAGGTGACGGAGGCCGGGCTCGTCGCGGTCCCCTGCGAGATGAGCCGGCCCTTGACGTTCAGCTCCCAGTCGCAGCGAACGCGGGTGCCGGCGGCGAGAGTCACCGTTCGCCCGGCGGGGATCTCGTAGTTTTCGGGGAGCCGGTAGGCGTCGAGGCCGTTCTGCGGGACGAGGGTGAAGTCTGCTCCCGTCATCGCACCGGGCGCGAGACGGACCTGGTTCGCGACGTCGCTGTTTCCCCCGAAGGTGTTGTTCGAGAGGGCGAGCGTGGAGGCCGGACCCGAGACCGCAATCGGGAAGACGCCGGTCCCGGTCGTTTCGATGGTCGAGCTGCTCACGGTGAGCGCGCCGTCGACGACGGCGATTCCCTGGCTCTGCTGCTCGAGCGAGGCGTGATCGAGGACGACGCCGGGGGCCGCGACGTTTCTCACGGTGATCCCCTGCGAGTTGTGTCCGGCGTTGAAGAGGCGAGCGTGGGAGAGGAGCCCCGTCCCGCCCTCGAAGAAGATCCCCTCCCAGTCGGTGCCGCTGCCGATCACGACGGGGGCCGATTCCGTGCCGGAGGTGACCAGCCGGCCCCGAACCGTCAGGCGACCGGACGGGATGACGGTCGTCCCAGCCCCGAAAGACGCGATCCTTCCGCCGGGCACCTCGTACCCGCCGCCGAGGACGTACGCCTCGAGCCCCGTCTGGGCCGTCAGCGTGAAGTCGGCGCCCGTCATGGCGCCGGACTCGAGGAGGATCCGGTTCGACCCGTTGGCGAGGAAGGTGTCGTTCGTGAGTGTCAGCCGGGACGCCGCGCCCGACACGACGATGGGGTAGGACCCCGACCCTGAGGCGAACGCCTCGATCTTCGAGTCGGTGATCGCCACGACGCCGTCCGCGATCGTGAGGCCCCTGTTCCCCGGCCCGAGGTTGCAGCGCTCGAAGGAGACGCCCGGCGCGGCGACGTTCGTCACGACGATGCCGGGGGCGTTCCAGCCCGCCTTCAGGACGTCGACGTAGCGGAGGAGACCGGTCCCGCCGGAGAACCTCAGGCTCTCCCAACCGGACCCGTCCGCGGTGAAGGTGATCCGACTCGTCTCCGTGCCGACGGCGACGAGGTGCCCCTGTACGGTGAGCCAGCCGGGCTTGACGACGGAGCCGGCCTCGATCGTCAGCGTGACGCCGGACGCCACCGTGACGACTCCGGTGAGGACGTGCGGACTGTCGGCGGCGCACCAGGTCTGGTCGGCGTTGATCGTGCCGGAGTGGGGACCGGGGGCGCACTGGCCGGCGGCGCGCGGGGCGACCGCGAGGGCGAGGAGAACGGAGAGGGCGAGGAAGGTGAGGCCGCGTTTCATGTCCTGCTCCTGCTTCTCGCTCTTCAGCGCTTCTCGTCGGGCACGAGTCGGGCGACGACGTCGACCGTTCCGTCGGCGAGCAGGAGCCCACCGGACCCGGCCGAGCGGAAGCGCGTCCCGTCGCGGTCGCCGAAACCGCTGACGGACGGGTCGAGGACGACGGACACCTCGGTCCCGGGCAGGAGAGAGCGTGCGAGCCGGACGACGACCTCGCCGACGACCGTTTCCGCCGCGGCCGACGCCGGCTCGGCGAGGGAGAAGATCCAGGAAAAGGCGCCGTCGGAGAGGGGGCGAGCCTCGAAGGCCGCCTTCCGCGTCGCCCAGGCGGCCGCCCTTCGGAAGGTGACCGACTCGGCCGCCGCGGGCGGCTCGACGCGGACGCGCAACGAGAGGGCGCCCACCGGCTCCTCGCCCGAAGAGAGGACGACGGGGATGGCGACGGCGGATCCGGGTATCCCGACGGCGTGACCGAGGGCGAGACGCGGCGACTGCCCGAGCGCGGCGCCGCACGGCAGGAGGAGAGCGAAGAGGAACGCCGCCACGCGTGAGCGGACCGGCCGCTGTCGTGGCCGTGGCGGGCGCGGGGAGGGGCAGAGGCTCGAGAGGAACGAGCCGACCTCGCGCAGGGACTCGAAGCGTCGTCGTCCGCGGGTCCGCGGGTCCTCGAGGCTGAACCTCCACGAGCTTCGTCCGTCTGCGGTCTCCGTCCAGAGCCTCAGAACGAAGGTCTTCGAGTCGTTCCCGGGCGTCGTCTCGTTCATCGGACCCTCCCGGCCGCACGGGCGGACCCGGCGCGGCCGGCACGTAGAATCCCGAGCGCTCGTTGGAGGATCGTTGGAGAGCGAAGGGATGCGCGGGGCGGCAGGTCCGGTCGGCCGGTCGAAGGCGGAGATCCCGGAAGGACCGCGCCTCGAGCTCCGCTGGCTGGGCGGCCGGGAGATCCGGCTCGACGGCGTCCCCGTCCACCTCGAGTCGGCGAAGACCGAGGCGCTCCTCGCCTGGCTCGTCCTGAACCGGGGGGCTCACCCCCGGACCAGGCTGGTCTCGCTCCTCTGGCCGGAGCTCCCGGAGGGACGGGCGTCCGCGGCGCTCCGACGGGCGCTCTGGGACCTGAGGCGAAAGCTGGCTCCGGGCCGAGGCCGCTTCCTCCTCCGCGTCACGCGCGGGGAGGTCGGGCTCGACGACGAGGTGCCGTTCGACCTCGACGTGCGCGTGCTCGTGGGGACGGCAGGAGAGGCCGAGTCGGGCGAGGACGACGAGGCTCGTCTCGAGCCGGCGGCAGCCCTCTACCGCGGCGAGCTCCTCGAGGGGCTGGCCGTGGAGGACGCATCCGCGTTCGAGGAGTGGATTCTCGGGGAGCGCGAGAGCCTTCGCCTCCTCGCCCTCTCGATCCTGCGCCGGCTCGTCTCGGCCCTGCGGGGCCGCGGTGAGACGGCCCGCGCCCTCGCTCAGGCGAGGAGGCTCCTCGCCCTCGACCCGTGGATGGAGGAGGGACACCGGGCCGTAGCCGGGCTCCTCGCGGCGTCGGGCCGGCGGGGCGCCGCGATCCGCCAGCTCGAGGCGTGCCGGCGCATCCTCTCCGACGAGCTCGGGACCTCGCCCGCGAAGGAGACGGTCGAGCTCGAGAAGGCGCTCCGGGGCGAGACGCGAAGCGCGTCGTCGGAAAGGGTCCTCGAGCTCCCGCGCAACAACCTTCCTCTCAGCGTCTCCCCGTTCGTCGGGCGCGCCCGCGAGGTCGAGACGATCGCCCGGCAGGTCGCGGACCCCGATTGCCGCCTCCTCACGCTCCTCGGTCCCGGAGGTGTCGGCAAGACCCGCCTGGCCGTCCAGGTGGCGTCCCGCCTCGTCGCCGCCGGCGGCCCCTTCCCGGACGGCGTCGTCTTCGTCCCACCCGCGTCGGCGTCGAGCGTCCCGGGGCTCGCGGCCGCGCTCGCTCGGGCGCTCGACCTGGAGAGCGGCGACCGGGACGAGCCGGAGGAAAGGGCGCTCGCGGCCCTTGGCGACCTTCGTCTTCTTCTCGTTCTCGACGGCTTCGAGACGCGCCTCGACGAGGCCCCGATCCTCGGCCGCCTCCTCGCCTCGGCGCCCGAGGTCGTCCTCCTCGTCGCCTCGCGCGAGCGGCTCTCGGTCGCGGGCGAATGGGTCTTCGAGCTGGGCGGGCTCCAGACTCCCCCACGGGGAGCGCCGCCGGAACCGACGCGGTACGACGCGCTCCGGCTCTTCCTCTCGACGGCTCGGCGGGCGCGCGTCGGGTTCGACCCGGCCCCTGCCGACCTCGAGGCGGCGGCAGAAGTCTGTCGCGTCGTCGGAGGGCTCCCGCTGGCGATCGAGGTCGCCGCCGGGTGGGTCCACGCGCTTCCGCCGGGCGAGGTCGCAGCGCAGCTCGCGCGGGGACCGG
>JAGOBQ010000338.1 GCA_017999215.1 Thermoanaerobaculia bacterium | reverse complement strand
CGACCCGCCCGCCGAGGGGACGATCTACTTCGGCTACCCGCTCGCCGTGAAGCTGCTCCAGCTTCTCCTGACGGGGCACACCTTCTCGAGCGTCCACGTCGTGGAGCACCCCGCGTTCCTCGCGGCGTGGTGGGGTTTCGTCGTCACCGCCATCAACCTGATCCCCGCGGGACAGCTCGACGGCGGGCACACGCTCTACGCGGTCCTCGGGAGACGCCACCGGCTGCTGCGATGGCCCGTCCTCCTCGTCCTCGCCGGTCTCGGGTTCCTCTACCCGGGGTGGTGGCTCTGGGCGGTCATCGTCCTCGTCCTGACCGGCCTCCGGCACCCGCCCGTCCTCGACGAGGACGTTCCCCTCGACCCGCGCCGGAAGGCGGTCGCGGTAGGCGTCGCTCTCATTCTCTTCCTCAGCTTCGTCCCGGTGCCGATCCGGGAGTCAGACGACGTCGCGCCGTTTCGTGCGCCAGTGGAACGTGGCGGGACCGTCGTTCACGAGCTCGACCTCCATCACGGCGCCGAAGCTCCCGGTCGCGACCGGGACTCCGGAGGCGCGCAGCGCCGCGAGGTAGCGGCCGAAGAGCGGGCGCGCCTCCTCCGGCCGGGCCGCCCCCTCGAAGCCGGGACGCCTCCCGCGTGAGAGGTCCGCTCCGAGCGTGAACTGGGAGACGGCGAGGACCGCGCCGCCGGTCTGCGTCACGTCGAGGTTCATCTTCCCCTGACCGTCCTCGAAGACCCGCAGCTCGACGGTCTTCCGCGCGGCCTCGTCCATCGCGTCGGGACCGTCGCCCGGCTCGACGCACCCGAAGACGAGAAGGCCCCGCCCGATCTGCCCGACCGTCTCGCCGCCGACCCGGACGGCGGCGCGGGAAACGCGTTGAAGGAGGAGGATCATCGCGTCGATTCTCGCAGGGAGGCGGCGCAGCCCCTCTGATATCCTCGCCCGCCACTCGATCTCGATTGCAGGAGGAACGCCCATGGCGGGTTCCGTGAACAAGGTCATCCTCGTCGGCCACCTCGGGGCCGACCCCGAGATGAAGGCGCTCCCCTCGGGGATGCAGATGGCGAAGCTGCGCGTCGCCACTTCGGAGACGTGGACGGACAAGACGTCGGGCCAGCGGCAGGAGAAGACCGAGTGGCACAACGTCATCGTCTACGACAAGCTCGCCGGGATCTGCGAGCGCTACCTCTCGAAGGGACAGCTCGTCTTCATCGAGGGCTCGATCCAGACGCGGAGCTGGGACGACAAGGAGTCGGGCCAGAAGCGGTACATGACCGAGATCAAGGCGCGCGACATGCGGATGCTCGGCGGGCGGCCCGACGGAGCCCGGAGCGGCGGCGCCGCCCCCGCGGCTCCGGAGCCGCCGATGGACGGGGACCCGGACGACAGCGTTCCGTTCTGAGGCTCAGAACCCGAACGCGGAGTCGTCCCGGCGCGCCCGGGGCTTCGCGAGGTCCAAGAGCCACCTCTCCCCTTCGGCCCGGAGCGCGTCCCACGCCTCCGGGCCGAATCGCGTCCGAGGGTGGCCCTCGCAGCGGTGGCGAAGCGCCGCGATCCTCTCGAGCGCGGCCGGCTCCCGGTCGATCGACTCCGCCGCGAGCGCCGCGGCCGCCGACCTCGCGGCGTCGAGCCCCTGGGAGACGACGAGGAGGTCGCAGCCCGAGCGCGCGGCCCGGACGATCCTCTCCTCGAGCGGGATCGCCGCGAGCGCTCCCATGCCGAGGTCGTCCGAGAGGACGACACCGTCCCACCCGATCCTCTCGCGCAGGATCGCGTGGATCCGCGGCGAGAGCGACGCGGGCGTCTCGTCACCGGTGAAGCCGGGATAGGCCGCGTGGCCCACCAGGACCGCGTCGGACGATCGGGCGAGCTTCGTGAACGGGGCGACATCCGTCACCATCAGGTCGACGTCGTGGGCGTCGACGACGGGGAGCGCGCCGTGCGAGTCGACCGGTCCTCGGCCGAGCCCCGGGAAGTGCTTCAGGCAGGAGGCGATGCCGGCGCGGGCGAGCCCGTGCAGGAAGACGCTCCCGGCGACGACGACGTCCTCCGCGTGGAAGCCGAACGTCCGCCCGGCGAGGACGACGGCCCCCGTCCCGGGCTGCTCGAGGTCGAGGACCGGCGCGAGGTCGACGTCGAAGCCGAGGAGCCGCGCCGCGCGCCCCATCAGGTAGGCCCCCTCGTGAACCCGGTCGACTCCCATCGCGGCAAGGGCCGCCGGCGACGGAAAGGAGAAGCCGAAGAGCGGACCGAGCCGGTCGACCGGCCCTCCCTCCTGATCGACGAAGAGGAGCGGCGACGGGTCGCAGGCCGCCCGGACCTCCGCGACGAGCGCCGCCGCCTGCTCCGCAGAGGCGAGGTTCTCCGGGAAGAGGAGGACCCCCGCGGGGCGGCTCTCCTCGAGGAAGCTCCTCTCCGCGACGGACAGCGCCGTCCCGGCGAGGCCGACGACGAGGCGTGCTCCGCTCACTCGAGCCCCTCCAGCCGCGCGCGGAGCGAGGCGAGGAGGTTCAGGGCGGCGAGCGGGGTGAGGGACTCGACGTCGACCCTCCGGAGCGCGTCGACGACGACCTCCTCCTGCCCGCGGAACAGGTCGAGCTGGGTCTCGGCCGGGGCCGGGGCCCCTTCGTGCTCGGCGAGGCGCGGCCGCCCGCCGACGTCGAGCTGCTGCTTCTCGAGGTTCCGGAGGATCTCCTTCGCGCGCTCCGTGACGGCCGCCGGGATCCCCGCGAGCTTCGCCACCTGGACGCCGTAGGAGCGGTCGGCCGTACCGTCGACGACCTTCCGGAGGAAGACGACTTCCCCTTTCCACTCCTTCACCGACATCGTCCGGTTCTTCACCCCTTCGCGGACGAGGGCGAGCTCGGTCAGCTCGTGGTAGTGCGTCGCGAAGAGGACTCGCGCCGGGGCGCCGGGGGCGTCGTGCAGGTGCTCGGCGATCGCCCAGGCGAGCGAGAGGCCGTCGAACGTCGCCGTGCCGCGGCCGATCTCGTCGAGGACGACGAGGCTCCGCTGCGTCGCGTGGCGGAGGATGTGCGCCGTCTCGGCCATCTCCGTCAGGAACGTCGACTCGCCACGGGCGAGCGAGTCCGACGCGCCGACCCGCGTGAAGATCCGGTCGCAGAGGCCGACCGTCGCCGAGGCCGCCGGCACGAACGCGCCCGCGTGCGCCAGGAGGACCGCCAGGGCGTTCTGCCGCAGGTAGGTCGACTTGCCCCCCATGTTCGGCCCGGTCAGGATGACGACGCGCGCGTCGCCGCCGAGGTCGGTGTCGTTCGGGACGAACGGCTCCCGCCTCCGGAGCGCCTCGACGACCGGGTGACGGCCGTCGACGATCGAGAGGACCGGCTCGGCGACGAGGCGCGGGCGGCACCAGCGTTCGGCGCGCGCGACCCTCGCGAACGAGACCAGGACGTCGAGGAGCGCCAGGCGCCCCGAGAGCGCCGTCACCGCCGCGGATTCCGCCGTCGCGGCCGCGCAGAGCTCCCGGAAGATCTCCCCCTCCCGCTCCGCGAGCTTCTCGTCCGCCGACCGGAGCTTCTCGTCGAGGACGACGAGCTCCGCCGTGGCATAGCGCTCGACGGAAGCGAGCGTCTGCCGCTTCAGCGCGTCCTCCGGGATCTTCGCCCGCGCCGAGCCGGGGACCTCGAAGACGTGGCCGAAGACCTGATTGAACTTGACTCGGAGCGTCGGGATCCCCCGCCGCGTCCGTTCCTCGGCCTCGAGGGCGCCGAGGAGCGTCGCCGCGTCCCGGCGGAGCGTCCGGAGCTCGTCCACGGCTTCGTCCGCGCCGTCGCGGACGATCCCCCCCTCCTTCGCGGAGGCGGGCGGGGTCTCGACGAGCGTCGCCGCGAGCCGGGCCGAGAGCGCGTCCGGCACGCCCGAGGGGAACGCGCGCCCCGCGGGCCGCAGGAGAGCCGACTCCGCGCCTTCCAGAAGCGGGCCAACGGCCGCCGCCTGCTCGAGCCCCGTTCCGAGCGACGCCAGGTCTCGCGGCGTCGCGCTCCCGACCGCGACGCGCGAGAGGAGCCGCGGCAGGTCCGGGAGCCGCGAGAGCGCGGCCGCGACGGCCTCGAGGCGCGCGGGACCGTTCACGAGCTCCTCCACGGCGTCGAGACGCTCCTCGATCTCCTCGACCGACCCGAGCGGCTGCTCGAGGACGCGGCGGAGGGCGCGGGCGCCGAACGAGGTGCCGGTCCGGTCGACGACGGAGAGGAGCGTCCCGGTCCGGCCTCCGTCCCGAAGCGATCGGAAGAGCTCGAGGTGGCCCTGCGTGACGGCGTCGACGACGAGGCCCCCGTTCGCCGACTCCGTCCGGAGCCCCGTCACGTGGGCGCAGACGGACCGCTGCGTCGAGCGCGCGTACGCGAGGACCGCGGCGGCCGCCTCGACGAGCGGCCCGGAAGCCGGAAGGCCGAACGCCGAGAGGGTCGAGGTCCGGAAGTGCCCCTGGAGGAGCTCCGCCGCGCTCCGTCCGCGCGGCGACTCGGAGGTCAGGACCGAGAGGACGGGAGCCTCGGGCCCGAGCGCCTCGAGCATGCGGGCCACGTCGTCCCGCTCCGAAGGGAAGGCCACCAGCTCCTTGGCCGGCCGCCGCGCGAGGAGCTCAGCCGGCGGGGTCCCGTCGAGGCGGACCGCCGAGAAATCTCCCGTCGAGAGGTCGAGGAAGGCGAGGCCGGGCTCGTCGCCGCCACACGAGATCGCGGCGAGGTCGTTCGCCTGGCGGGCGTCGAGGCGCTCGGGATCGAGCAGCGTCCCGGGCGTGATGACGCGGACGATCTTTCGGGCGACGAGCGCCTTCCCCTTCTGGGGGGCCTCGACCTGCTCGGCGATCGCGACCTTCATCCCGGCCGCGATGAGCCGCGCCGCGTACGACTCGAGGGCGTGGTGCGGAACGCCGCACATCGGAGCCTCGACGTCGGTGTCGCGGTGGCGGGCCGTCAGGACGAGCCCGAGGAGCGGCGCGGCCGCCTCCGCGTCCTCGAAGAACATCTCGTAGAAGTCGCCGAGCCGGTAGAGGAGGAGCGCGTCGGGCACCTCCCTCTTCAGCGCCCAGTACTGCTCGAGCATCGGCGTCGTGCGCATCGGAAAGGGGGTCGATGCTAGCAGGACGGGAGCGCGCCGCACCCGGA
>JAGOBQ010000337.1 GCA_017999215.1 Thermoanaerobaculia bacterium | reverse complement strand
GGTCTACGGCCTCGACCGGGTCGTCTCCGTCGGCGGCGACGTCGTCGACAAGAAGGGGGAAATCGTCCCCGGCCTCAACGTCGCCTGGGAGAGCTCCGACCCGAAGGTCGCCACCGTCAACCCGCAGACCGGCTCGGTGAAGACCGTCTCGGCCGGCAAGGCGACGATTACCGCGCGGCTCGGCGAGCCGCCCCTCGAGGCGCGGGTCGCGCTCGAGGTCGTCGACGTCGCGTCGGTTCACGTCTCCCCCCAGCGGATGACGCTCGCCGGCCCCGCCGGGACGACGTTCCCGCTCGTCCTCGACGCGAAGGCCAGCACCGGAGCGCCTCTGTCGATGGCCGCGGAATGGGTGTCGTCCGATCCGAAGGTGGCGACCGTCGACGCCTCCGGCATCGTCACCTCCGTCGCGGAGGGGAAGGCGACCGTGAAGGCTTCGATCGGCGACGTCTCCGGCGCGTCCGACGTGGTCGTCGTCCTCCGGTCGATCGAATCGCTGGAAGCGACGCCGCTGAACATCCCGCTGAAGATCGGCGAGGCGGTCGACGTCACGCTCGTCGCCCGCGACGCGCAGGGGGCGCCGATCCCCGACGTCGCGGCGACGTGGACCTCGTCCGACCCCGCGGTCGCCACCTGCTCCGGCGGAAGGGTTCTCGGCGTCGGCCCCGGCTCCGCCACCGTCCGCGTGGTCTGCGGCGCGAAGTCCGCAGAGGTTGCGGTGATCGTGTTTTGACCGAAGCCGTCCGCCTCCCCGCGGTCGCCGGACTCTTCTACGAGGGCGACGCGCGGACGCTGCGGGCGGACGTCGAACGGCACCTGGGCGCTCCGGACGGGCCTCCCCGGGCTTCCGCGGCCTGGCGGGCGCTCCTGCTGCCGCACGCCGGACACGTCTACTCGGGCGCGGTCTGCGGCGCCGGGATCGGCGCCGTCGAGCTCCCGGAGACGGTCCTCCTTCTCGGGCCGAACCACCACGGGACGGGAGCGGGCGTGGCCCTTTCCGGGGCTGCCGCCTGGCGGACGCCCCTCGGCGACGTCCCCCTCGCGGCGGGTCTCGCGGAAGAGCTTCGGAGGGCGTCCCCCGCGATCCGGACGGACGAGGCGGCCCACCGCCGCGAGCACGCGCTCGAAGTGATCCTCCCGTTCCTCCAGGTCGCGCGGCCCGGCCTCTCCGTCGCCTGCCTCACCCTGGGCGAGCCGGACCTCGCGGTCTGCCTCGAGGTCGGCCGGGCCGTCGCGGCGGCCGTCACGCGCGTCGAGGCGCGGGGAGGGCGTGTCGCGATCGTCGTTTCGTCCGATCTCAACCACTACCTGCCGCGCGAGCGGAACCGCGAGAAGGACGACCGCGCCATCGACGCGCTCCTTCGCGGCGACCCGTCCGAGCTCTTCGAGCGGGTCCTGCTGCGGGAGCGGATCTCCATGTGCGGCGTCCTGCCCGCGACGGCGCTCCTCGCGGCCCTCCGGGACCTGCCCCCCGCCCGGCCCCGCCTCGTGGCGCGGGCCGACTCGGGAGACGCCTTCGGCGACACGGGCCGCGTCGTCGGCTACGCCGCCCTCCTCTGGGAGACCCGAACGGAACCGGATGGATCGGAAAGGAAGGAGTGCTGATGCGCGTTGCGAACTTCTCGGCCGAGGTCTCGCCTTTCGCCAAGACGGGCGGCCTCGGCGACGTCGTTTCTTCCCTCCCCAAGGCCCTCGCCGCGACCGGCCACGACGTGGACGTCTGGGTGCCGTTCTTCCTCGAGGCCGCGGAGTGGTTCCGCCGGCGCGGGACGTGGCCGGAGCAGGAGGTCGAGCCGTTCGACGTCTCGATCCTCGGCTCGTCCTACCGGGTCGGGGTGCTCCGCGCGACGCTCCCCGGCAGCAGCGTCCCGGTGCATTTCGTGGCGCACGACCCGCTCTTCCACCGGCCCGGAGGGCTCTACGCGAAGAACGACCAGGGCGTCGACGACGGGATCTGGCGCTTCAGCCTCTTCGTTCGCGCGGCGATCGAGGCGCTTCGGCGGAAGGGAGACCGGCCCGAGGTGATCCACGCGCACGACTGGCACCCGGGGCTCGCGCCGATGCTCGGCGCCTGGAGCTCCTGGCGGGACCCGTGGTTCGACGAGGTCGCGTCGGTCCTGACGATCCACAACGTCGGCTACCAGGGGATCTACGGTCCCGACCGGGTCGCGGCCCTCGGCCTGCCGCCCGAGACCTGGAGCGGCGGACTTCTCGAGCACTCCGGCGCGCTGAACATGCTGAAGGGGGCGATCGTCGCCGCCGACATGGTGACGACGGTCTCGCCGACGTACGCCTGGGAGATCCGGACCCCGGAGGGGGGCGCCGGACTCGACGGCGTCCTCCGGCTGAAGGCCGCCCGCCTCACCGGGATCCTGAACGGCATCGACGGTCAGGAATGGAACCCGTCCGTCGACCCGCACCTCGCTTCGCGGTACTCGGCCGAGGACCTGCGCGGGAAGCTCGACTGCCGCGGCGAGCTCTGCCGGCTCGCGGGCTTCGAGCCGGGCGATCCGGCGATGATCGTCGGCTCCGTCGGCCGCCTCGTCCCGCAGAAGGGCTACGACCTCCTCCTCGAGGCCGCGCCCGAGCTGCTCCGGCGCGGCGTCCGCCTCGTCCTCCTCGGCTCCGGCGAGCCGGCCCTCGAGGGCTCGATGCGGATGCTGGAGGCGCACTACCCGGGCCGGTTCAAGGGCTTCATCGGCTACGACGACGCCCTCTCGCACAAGATCCAGGCCGGGAGCGACGCGCTCGTCATGCCGTCGCGCTACGAGCCGTGCGGCCTGACGCAGATGTACGCCCTCGCCTACGGCACCGTGCCGATCGTGAGGAGGACCGGCGGGCTCGCCGACTCCGTGATCGGCCTCCACGGCGAGAACCTCGAGTGGGCGACCGGCTTCCACTTCGACGATCCCTCCCCGCACGCCGTCGCGGCCGAGGTGCTCCACGCCCAGAGCGTCTTCTTCCGCCGCGACGCCTGGTCGCGGCTCGTCCGCAACGGGATGAAGGTCGACTTCTCCTGGGGCCGTTCCGCGAACGACTACGAGCTCGTCTACCGTCGGGCCCGGGAGGTGCGCGGCCTCCCCTGGTAGGGGCTCTCGCCCCGATCGACGGGAGACGGCGGCGGCCACGGGGAGGCTCGTGACGAGCCTCCCCGATCCCGGTCAGAGGTCGGCGTCCCTCACGCCGAGGCCCGCAACGAGGCGCGCGAGCGCGGCGTGCACGCCGGGGCCGGCCGCGAGGATGTTCCCGCGACTCCTCCAGGCGCCCTCGCCGTCGAAGTCCGTCACGAGCCCGCCCGCCTCCGAGACGAGGACGGCCCCGGCCGCGGAGTCCCACGGGGAGAGGCCGAGCTCGAAGAAGCCGTCGAAGATCCCCGCCGAGACGTAGGCGAGGTCGAGGGCCGCGCTCCCGGCCCGGCGGATCGACTGCGCCTCGAGGAAGACCGCCTTGAAGACGCGGAGGTAGGTGTCGATCCGCGCCTGGACGCGGAACGGGAAGCCGGTCGCGAGCGCCGCCCCCGCGAGCCCGCTCCGCTCCGTCACCCGGACGCGGCGGCCGTTGCGGAAGGCGCCCGCCCCCTTCTCCGCGACGAAGAGGTCCTTCTTCACCGGGTCCCAGACGACGCCGAGGACGAGCTCCCCCGAGGCCCCTCCCGCCGTGCGGCCGATCGAGACGGCCCAGTGGGGGAACCCGCGGACGAAGTTCGCCGTGCCGTCGAGGGGGTCGACGATCCAGGCCGGAGCGTCTCCGTCCCGCCCGTGGACGCCCCCCTCCTCGCCGACGAAGAGGTCTCCCGCGAACGCGCCGAGGAGGACCTCCTTGACGAGCGCCTCGCTCTCCTTGTCGGCGCGCGAGACGACGTCGTTCCTCCCCTTCTCCTCCACCTCCGACGGGTCGAGCGAGCCGAAGAATCCCAGGAGGAGGTCGCCGGCGCGGCGGGCGGCCTCGACGGCCGTGTCCAGGGCGCGGGAGCCCTCCATCAGTGCCGGAGGACGATGCTGTCGAGGATCATCAGGAAGGCGCTCTGCTGCTGCGCCTCGGTCTTGTTGATGACCGCGAGGCAGGCCCCCTGCGGGAAGAGGATGTGCAGCTCGTCGGCGTCGTGCCCGGAGACGATGACGATCTTCTTCTCGCTGACGCCCCGCTCCTTCGCGAAGCGCGCGACGGAGCGCCCGTCCAGGACCGGCATCTCGAGGTCGACGAGGAGGAGGTCGACGCCGGGGCCCAGCTTCTCGAGCGCGGCGACCGGGTCCTGGTAGGCCTCGAAGACGACGCGGTCGCCGTAGCGCTCCGCGAAGATCGCGCGCCAGGAGGCCGCGTACGCGGGCGAGTCGTCGACGAGGACGACGCGCTTCGGCGGGGCGGGGGGATCGAACGGAGGCATGGCGACGGGGCTCCCGGGGGGGTCGCGCGGAGCGGCCGGCGTCAGCCGGCCGTCGGCGCCGCGCCGGCCCGGTAGACCTCGCTCCCTCCGACGAACGTCCTCTCGATGCGGCCCCGGAGCGTCTTCCCGGCCCAGGGCGAGTTCGCGGAGAGCGAGCGGAAAGCCGAGAACGTCGTCGTCCTCGAGGTCGAGAAGAGGACGACGTCGGCCGGCGCCCCGTCCGCGAGCGTGCCGTACGGCAGGCCGAAGAGGCGCGCCGGGGCGATCGACATCGCCTCGACGAGGCGCGAGAGCGAGAGGAGCCGCGGGACGACGAGGCCGTCGAGGAGGACGGGGAGCGCCGTCTCGAGGCCGGTGACCCCGAACGGCGCCGCCGCGAACTCCATCGCCTTCTCGTCCGCGTGGTGAGGGGCGTGGTCCGTCGCGACGCAGTCGATCGTCCCGTCGGCGAGCGCCGAGACGAGGGCCTGGCGGTCGGCCTCGTCCCGGAGAGGGGGATTCATCTTGTAGCGGGTGTCATAGCCGGACCGGGCGAGGTCCTCGTCCGTCAGCGTCAGGTGATGCGGCGTCACCTCGCAGCTGACCGGGGCGTGCGCCGCGCGGGCGCGGCGGATCGCGGCGAGGCTGTCGCGCACGGAGACGTGAGCGACGTGGAGCCGCGCCTTCGTCAGGGCCGCGAGCTCGACGTCGCGGGCGACCATGGTCGACTCGGCGACGGCGGGCCAGCCGGGGAGGCCGAGGCGCGTCGAGGCCCACCCCTCGTGCATCTGG
>JAGOBQ010000336.1 GCA_017999215.1 Thermoanaerobaculia bacterium | reverse complement strand
CGGGAACTGCGAGCTCCAGAAGCAGGCCTACCGCCTCGGCGTCCGCGAGCGGCTCTTCGAGGGCAAGCGCAAGCAGCTCCCGGTGGAGGACTCGGGCCAGAGCGTCGTGAGGACGCCCGAGAAGTGCATCCTCTGCGGCCGCTGCGTCCGCGTCTGCTCCGAGGTCCAGGGGGTCAGCAACCTCTCCCAGCACGGCCGCGGCTTCAACACCGTCGTCGGCCCGGCGAACCTCGCGAACATGGACGAGTCGGTCTGCATCCAGTGCGGCCAGTGCGTCGCCGTCTGCCCGACGGCCGCCTTCCTGGAGAAGGACCACACCGAGCGGGTCTGGGAAGCGCTCGCCCTCCCCCGCGACGTCAAGCACGTCGTCGTCCACACCGCCCCCGCCATCCGCGCCACGATCGGCGAGTGCTTCGGCATGCCGATCGGGACGCCGGTGACCGGGAAGCTCGTCACGGCGCTCCGCCGGATGGGCTTCGACGGGGTCTTCGACACGAACTTCGGCGCCGACCTGACGATCATCGAGGAGGCGAACGAGTTCCTCGGGCGCTTCCAGCGCGACGAGAACCTCCCCCTCATCACGAGCTGCAGCCCCGGCTGGGTCAACTTCCTCGAGAAGTTCTACCCCGAGATGATCCCCCACACCTCGACGTGCAAGTCGCCGATGCAGATGACGAGCACGCTGCTGAAGACGTACTACGCCGAGAAGAAGGGGCTCGACCCGAAGGACGTCTACGTCGTCTCGATCATGCCGTGCGTCGCGAAGAAGTTCGAGGCGGCGCGGCCCGAGCACCGGATGCCCGACGGCACGCCCCACACCGACGCCGTCCTGACGACGCGCGAGCTGGCCTGGATGATCAAGTCGTACGGCATCGACTTCGCCGCCCTTCCGGACGGCGACTTCGACCGCCCGCTCGGGATCAGCTCCGGCGCGGCCGACATCTTCGGCGCCACCGGCGGCGTCATGGAGGCGGCGCTCCGCACCGCCGCCGTGAAGCTGACCGGCAAGGAGCTCGGCCCGCTCGTCTTCGAGGACGTCCGGGGCGTCAAGGGCCTGAAGGAGGCCACGGTCCACATCAACGGCCTCGACGTGAACATCGCCGTCTCGAACGGCCTGACGAACGCGAAGGCGATCCTCGACGCCGCCAAGGCCGGCGGGAAGAAGTACCACCTCATCGAGATCATGGCCTGCCCGGGCGGCTGCATCATGGGCGGCGGCCAGCCCTACCCGCCCCTCGACGAGGACCCGATGGACCCGGAGATCGCGAAGCTCCGCGCCCGCGCGCTCTACGACATCGACTCCCACAAGCAGCTCCGCCGCTCCCACGAGAACCCCGCCATCGAGCACCTCTACGAGGAGTTCCTCGGCGAGCCGAACGGGAAGAAGGCGCACGAGCTGCTCCACACCCACTACCAGGCCCGCATGCCGAGGGGGATCCGGTGAGCGAACACGCCGCCTGCACCGACAACTGGGAGGAAGTGAAGGCGACCAGCCTGCGCATCCTGCCGCCGCACATCGTCGCGTTCATCGAGAAGAACGCGAAGACCGAGCATCCCGAGAGCAACCTCATCGCGACGCTCCACATGGTCCAGGCCCACTTCGGGTTCCTGGGCCAGACCCAGATGCACGCCGTGGCGCAGCTCGCTCAGATCCCGTACGCCACCGTCACCGGCGTCGCGACCTTCTACCACTACTTCCGGCTCCAGCCGCGCGGCAAGCACGTCATCAACGTCTGCCTCGGCACGGCCTGCTACGTGAAGGGGGCCGACAAGCTCATCGCGCGGCTCTCCGACGACCTGGGCGTCCACCTCGGCGAGACGACGAAGGACCAGATGTTCTCGCTCGAGAGCGCCCGCTGCCTCGGCACGTGCGGCCTCGCTCCCGTCATGATGGTCGGGGAGCAGGTCTACGGACCGGTCACGCCCGCGGAGGCGAGCCGGATCCTCGACAAGTACCTCAAGGAAGAGAAGGCGAAGACGGCCCCCCGCGAGGAGCCGGTCGCCGCTCACGCCTCCTGACGAGCCGCGGCGGCGGGGCCGGCCCGGACCGGCCCCGCCGTCCGCTTTCCGTTCTCTTCGAGCGGGGCCGGACGGCCCCGCTCTTCGTTCGCGGAACGGGGTAGCCTCGCCCCGTGCCGCTCCGGGTCCTCTTCCTTTCGGACACCCACCTCGGGCTCGACCTTCCCGGCCGGCCGCGCGTGGAGCGGCCGCGCCGCGGCGACGACCTCTTCGCGAGCTTCGAGCGGGCGCTCGAGCCGGCGCTGCGCGGCGAGGCGAGCGTCGTCGTCCACGGCGGCGACCTCTTCTACCGGAGCCGGGTCCCGGCGTGGCTCGCGGCGAAGGTCTTCGACCGGCTCGCCGGCCTCGCGGACGCCGGCCTCGACGTCTTCTGGGTCCCGGGGAACCACGAGCGCGGCGCCGTCCCGCGGGAGCTCCTCCTGACGCACCCGGGCGTCCGCGTCTTCGACCGCCCGAGGACGTTCGTCGTGCGGCGAGACGGAATGACGCTCGCGCTCTCCGGGTTCCCTTTCGCCCCGCGCGTGAGGGACGACGGCCCCGCGCTCATCGCGGCGACGGAGGCCGCCCGGAGCGCGGCGGACGTCCGTCTCCTCTGCGCGCACCAGGCGGTCGAAGGGGCCACGGTCGGCCCGGCCGACTACGTCTTCCGCTCGGGCGTCGACGTCCTCCGGGGACGCGACGTCCCGTGCGGATTCGCCGCGGTCCTCTCGGGCCACATCCACCGCGCGCAGGTCCTCTCGCGCGACCTCGTCGGCCGCCCGCTGGGCTCGCCGGTCCTCTTCGCCGGCTCGACCGACCGCGTCTCCTTCGCCGAGCGCTTCGAGCCGAAGGGGAGCTTCCTCCTCCAGCTGTCCGCGGACGGCACGCCCGGCGGAAAGGCCGCGTGGACCTTCCGCGAGCACCCCGTCCGGCCGATGGCCGTCGTCGACCTCGATCCGACGCTCCCGGGGCTCTCCGAACGGATCGTCGAGGCGCTCGAGCGCCTCGATCCGCGAAGCCTCGTCCGGCTCCGACTCACCGGCGAGCCGCCGGCCGCGGCGCTCCCGATCCTCCGTCCGGAGGCGCTCCGCAGCCTCGCTTCGCCGGACCGCGACGTCTCCGTCGCCTGGCCGGCCTCCGGCCGATCCGCCGCCGTCTACGGAGCGCCCCGCTCGCCCGTTCCGGACCCTCGGAGGAACCGGCCGCGAAAGGACGCTTCGGGCGAAGACGGGGCGGACGCGGCTCAGCTCTCCTTCGAGCTTCTCCGGCCGTCCCAGCCGTACGGCCCGGCGCCCCGGCAGGCGATGAAGAGGAAAAGGAACGCGTAGAGGACGGCCAGCTCGCCCTTGTTCACGACCGGGAAGAAGCCGGAGTCGAACGCGAGCTTCCAGTGGAACTGCACGTAGGCGACCGCCATCGTCCCGCTCGCGAGGAACGCGGCCCAGCTCGTGAAGGCGCCCGCCGCGATCGCCAGTCCGGCGACGAGCTCGATGACGGCGCCGATCCAGAGCTGCGTCCCGGCCGGCTGGACGGTCCCTCCGAGGATTCCGAAGAGCTTCTGGGCGCCGTGGAGGGCAAAGAGAACGCCCGCGACGACGCGGAGGAGGGCGTAGGCGGCCTCCGTTCGCGGGGCGAGAAGACGGTTCAGCATTCGAGTCCTCCGTTCGTACCCGGTTCGATCGAGACGCCGGGGATCATCGCATTCCCGGACGGCGCCGCCGGAGACGAAGGGGCCGCTCGAGGCCCGACGGTCTTCAGAGCCCGGCGCGAACGCGCGCCTCGTAGAAGAGAGCCCGCCCGGCCGCCTCGGCTCCCGCGGCGAACGCGAGGGCCGCGACGACGAGCCACGTCGCGACCGGGCCCCCGATCGCGGCGAGGCCGGCGCCGGCGGCGAGCGAGGTCAGGGCGACCCGCGCCGCGACGAGCCGGCGGCTCTCCCCCGCCGTCCTCTCGAACGCCTCGCGCGCCGCTCCCCGGCCCCGGCCGAGCCGCCGCAGCCAGGAGAGCGTCACGCCGAGCCCCGCGAGGAGGACGGCGAGCCCGCCGAGGAGCAGGCGGACGACGCAGGTGCCCGTCGCCGCGTCCGGCCCCCGCAGCGCGAGGGCCGCGGCAACGGCCAGCGCCCCGAGGACGAGAGCCGAGCCGAAGAACGCGAGCGGCGTCGCCACCCGGTCCCACGCGGGGACCGACCGGAGACGGTAGGCCCCCGCCATCGTCGTGACGAGACCGACGCCGAGCGTGCCGGCGAGTCCCTCCGCGAAACCGGCCGCGAATGCCGGCGGCTCCGGCCGCAGCCTTACGAGGACCGCCGCGGCGAGCGCCCCCGTGAAGAGCGACGCGAGGAGGACCTCGCGGCTCAACCAGGAGGTCCGGAGGTTCCCGAGCGCCCGCCAGGCGTTCCGGGGGCTGCCGAGGTGGAGGAACGAGGCCGCGAGCCCGAGCAGCGCCGCGAGGAAAGCCGCCGCGAGGAGCGGGAGCGCCGCGTCCCGGAGGGCCGCCTCCGTCCCGGCCCGTTCGGCCCGCAGGCCGAGCGCCAGGAGGACCCAGCAGACTCCGGCGGCCGCCTGCGTCAGGAGCGTGAAGGCGACGAGCGAGGCTTCCTTCACCGCTCCACCTCCTCCACGTTCGCGATCTCCCCCTCCCCCTCCGAGCGCGCCGCGGACGGATGGGGCGTGAGGAGGAGCGCCGGCTCCGTCAGCCGCGGGTCGGGGAGCGGAAAGCCGCCCGCCTCGCCGTATCGCTCCTTCATCTCTTCGGTCGGCCCGAAGTCGAGCGCGCGCATCGGACAGGCGGCGACACAGGAGGGATCGAGCCCCTCCTCGAGCCGGTCGGCGCAGAGGGTGCACTTCGTCATGACGCCGCGCGCCTCGTCGAAGCGCGGCGCTCCGTAGGGGCAGGCCCACTCGCAGTAGCGGCACCCCATGCACTTCGCCGAGTCGAGGAGGACGACGCCGTCCTCCCGCCGGCGCACGGCCCGGGT
This sequence comes from Thermoanaerobaculia bacterium, assembly GCA_017999215.1. Taxonomy (GTDB): domain Bacteria; phylum Acidobacteriota; class Thermoanaerobaculia; order UBA5066; family UBA5066; genus UBA5066. Next base: position 182 of record JAGOBQ010000336.1, on the reverse strand, counting down.
CGGACAGACCTCCGCGCAGACGGGGCGCTCGCAGTGGTTGCACGAGACGGAGAGGTTCCAGGCGAAGACGTCGTGCCTCCACGCGGCGCCGTCCTTTCGGAAGCCGCCGCCGGAGACCTCGTAGACGCGCCGCCAGAGGATCCCCTCCGGGAGCTCGTTGTGGTCCTTGCACGCCGCCTGGC
>JAGOBQ010000020.1 GCA_017999215.1 Thermoanaerobaculia bacterium | reverse complement strand
AGGCCCACGAGCAGCGCCCCTCGCGCAGCATCCGCACGCCCTCGAGGAGCTTCTCGTTCCCCTCGCGGCAGGGGGTGCACTGACCGCACGACTCGTCGACGAAGAACTCCAGGAAGTTCTCGGCGACGTGGAGCATGTCGCGCTCCGGCCCGAAGACGATGATCGAGCCTCCCGTCGGGATCCCTTCGAAGGCGAGCGCCTTCCCGAACTCCGACGCCGGAACGCAGCGGCCCGAGGCGCCGCCCACCTGCACCGCCTTGGCCCCCTCGCCCCCGACGGCGGCGAGCAGCCCGGCGATCGTGATGCCGAGCGGGAGCTCGTAGACCCCGGGCTCGCGGCAGTCGCCCGAGACGCTGAAGAGCTTCGGGCCCGTCGAGACCTCCGTCCCGATGCCGCGGAACCACTCGGCCCCCTTCGCGAGGACCAGCGCCGCGCAGGCGAACGTCTCCACGTTGTTCACGATCGTCGGCTCCGACCGGTAGCCGCAGTCGACCGGGAAGGGCGGGCGGTTCCGCGGCTCGCCGCGGTGCCCCTCGAGCGACTCGATGAGCGCCGTCTCCTCGCCGCAGACGTAGGCGCCCGAGCCCATCCGGATCTCGACGTCGAACGCGAGCTCCTTCCCGAGGATCCCCGCCCCGAGGAGCCCCTTCTCGCGCCGCCGCGCGAGGACCTTCTCGAGGGAGTCGCGCAGGTAGGCGTACTCGCCGCGGAGGTAGAGGATCCCGTGCGCGGCGCCGATCGCCCAGGCCGCGATCGTCATCCCCTCGAGGACGAGGTCGGGAGTCTCGGCGAGGATGACGCGGTCCTTGAACGTCCCCGGCTCCCCTTCGTCCGCGTTGCAGACGACCCACTTCGCGGGCGCGGTCGCCGCGGCGGCGAGGTTCCACTTCACGCCCGTCGGGAAGCCCGCGCCTCCGCGGCCGCGGAGCTTCGAGGCCGCGATCTCGGCGATGACCTCGGACCGCGGGCGGGAGAGCGCGGCTTCGAGCCCCTGCTCCGGCACGGCGGCGGCGAAAGTGACGAGGCCCCGCTTCACGGCGCCCATCAGTGAGCCCTCCCCTTCTGCCCCTGGACGGCGAGCGGGCCGAAGCTCTTCCGGCACGCGAGGATCAGGTCGTGGACCGTCTCCGGCGTGACCGAGGTGAAGACCTGGTCGTTGATGAGGAGCGCCGGTCCCTGGTCGCACATCCCGAGGCAGTTCGCCCACTCGAGCGAGAAGTTTCCGTCGCGCGTCGTCTCTCCGAAGCGGATGCCGAGGTCGTTCTCGAGCTGCCGCGCGACGCGGTCCTTGCCGGTCATGTCGCAGGAGACGGTCCGGCAGAGGCGGATGACGAAGCGGCCCCGGGCCTTCGTCTCGAGGAAGCTGTAGAAGCTGACGACGCTGTAGACCTCGACGGGGTGGATGTCGAGGCGGTCGGCGACCTCCTGCATCGCGTACTCGGAGATCTCGCTGTAGCTGCGCTGGATCTCCTGGAGGACGGGGATCAGCGCGGCGCGCGTGGCGCCGTGCTTCTCGACCCAGGCCCCGATGTCATCGTGCAGCCGGAGCCGTTCCGTGACCAGCATGGCTCTCCTCCTTTCCGCCCGAGCGGGCGAGCAGGGCGGCCACCGTCTCCAGGAGGACGGCGGGCCGGACGGGCTTCTCGAGGAACGCGTCGACGGGGAGGACGTCCGGGTCGGCGCGGTAGCCGAGGCCGGTGACTTTCCCGATGCTCGTGAGCATCACGATCGGAGTCTTCCAGCCCGAGCGCCGGAGCTCCTGCGCCATCGTGATCCCGTCGTCGGGCTCGTCCATCATCACGTCGAGGATGAGCAGGTCCGGGGGCCAGTCCGAGACGGCCCTCATCCCGCCGCCCCTGCTGTACGCGGCCGCTACGGTGTGCCCCTCTCTCTCGAGGAAGAGGCGGCAGGCTTCGACGATGTCCTTGTCGTCATCGACGATCAGGATCCTCGCCATCGTGACCTCCTTGTTCGAATCCGAAGACTCGGGCTGTCGAAGAGAGGTGCACCGGGGACGGCGCCATCGTCGCCAAGGCCGGACCCGAGCGGCCAGATCCCCGATTCATGGAATGGGTAGCCTAGCACCGGCGTCGGCGCGCCGTCACGTCGGAAGTCATTGGAAACAGGTCGCTTCCGGGACTGTATCCACGCCGGACCACGGCCCGGCGCCGGTCCGGAGTGTTCCGGAATCAGACGGCCGGCCGCGCCGGAGCGGACGGCGCCGGCACTCCGGCCGGGAGCTTCACCGTGAACGTCGTTCCCTTCCCGGGCTCGCTCTCGACGCTCACCTCGCCGCCGGCGAGCTCGACGACCTTCTTTACGATCGACAGGCCGAGGCCGCTCCCGGGGATGTCGCGCGTCCGGTCGTTCCGGATTCGAACGAATTCCCCGAACAGCCTTCCGACCTCCTGCGCCGTCATTCCGATCCCGGTGTCGGCGACAGCGAGGCGGACGCCGCCGGCGTCCTTCGAGAGCTCCACGTCCACCCGGCCGCCCTCGCGGTTGTACTTCACGGCGTTCGAGAGGAGGTTGTTCAGGACGATCTCGAGCTCTCCCGGGTCGGCCACGAGGGGCACCGCCTCCGGCGCGTCGACGACGATCTCGATCCCCCGCGCCGCGGCGGCCGGCTGAGCCGTCTCCACGGCCCGGAGGACGACGCCCTTCGCGTCGAGCGCGACCGGCTCGCGCTTCCTCTGCCCCGATTCGAGGCGGGTCAGGTCGAGGAGGTCGACGACGAGACGGCGCATCCCGTCGAGACGGACGCGGCTCCGCTCGAGGACCTCGGCGTACTGCGCGGAGCCCGGCGGGAGGAACCCCTCCCGGAGGACGTCGAGGTAGCCCTCGACGGCCGCGAGCGGCGACTTCAGCTCGTGGAAGAGGACGGAGAGGAGCTGGTACCGCGCCTGCCGCTTCTCTTCGGCGAGGCGCCTCGCCCTCCGCTGGAGGGCGAGGTGGGTCGCCGCGCGGCTCACCGTCGTCCGGAGCTCCGCCGGCGTGAACGGCTTCGCGAGGAAGTCGTACGCGCCGCGGCGCGTCGCCGTCACCGCCGTCTCGATCGTCGCGTAGGCCGTGATCATGACGACGATCGTCTCCGCCGTCGCCGCTCCGAGCCGCTCGAGGACGTCGAGCCCGGAGATGCCCGGGAGCTTGTAGTCGAGGAGGAGGATGTCGGGCGCGCCCGCCGCGCAGGCCGCGAGCGCCTCCTCGCCCGTCGCCGCCTGCGCGACGTCGAACGCCGTCTCCTCCGTCTCGTCGGGGAGCGTCGCCCGGTGCGGCTCGAGGACCCTCGCCACCGCCAGCCGGATCCCCGGCTCGTCGTCGACGACGAGGACCTTCAGCGTGCCGCCCACGGCTCAGGCGCCCCGCGTCCCGCGCAGCGGGAGCCGCACGGTCAGGACCGTCCCCGTCGGTCCGGCTGCGGGGTCGGCGTTCGAGACGACGTCGATGTCTCCACGATGCATCTTCACGATCCCGTAGCTCACCGGCAGCCCGAGCCCCGTCCCCTTCCCGATCGGCTTCGTCGTGAAGAAGGGCTCGAAGACGCGGGAGAGGTTCTCCTTCGAGATCCCCGTGCCGCCGTCGGTGACCGAGAGGACGAGGGAGCCGGCCACCGCCCGCGTCCTCACGATGACCGTCCCGCCGCCCGGCATCGCCTCGGCCGCGTTGCGGACGAGGTTCGCGACGACCTGGACGATCTGGTCGCGGTCGAGCTCGACGACGAGCCCGGGGTCCTCGTGCTCGACCTCGACGACGACCCGCTCGGGCACGACGACCCCTCGGACGCTCTGCGCCACGAGGTCGTCGACGGTCGTTCGCGAAAGAGAGACCTTGTTCTGCCGGGCGAAGTCGAGGAGTCCGGAGACGATCTTCTTGCAGCGGTCCGCCTCCGAAGCGACCGTCTCGAGGTCTCCCCGGAGCGCGGAGCCCTCCGGCACCCCTTCGAGAAGGAGGTGGGAGTAGAGGAGGACGACGCCGAGGGGGTTGTTCACCTCGTGGGCGATCCCCGCGGCGAGCTGGCCCATGCTCGCGAGCCGCTCGGAGTGCATGAGCGCCTGCTGGGCCGAGGCGAGCTGGTCGTGAGAGACCGCGATCTCGCGGACCGCGTTCCGAAGCTGGTCGATCGTGAAGGGAAGGCACATCTCCGACTCGGCGAGGCCGGAGTGGACCGCGGCCGCGTGCTCCCGGCAGGTGTCGTAGCCGCAGGCCCCGCAGTTCAGCTCGTCGGCCGCCGACTGCTTTCCCATCCGCGTCAGGATCTCCGCGACGTCCGCTCCGGTCGCCGTCGAGACCGTGACCGGGCGGGCGAAGAAGGAGCGCCCGAGGTCGAGGTCGGCGAACGTGCTCATCTCGGCCTCCCACTCCCCCTCGTCAAGCTCCCGAAGGCGCTCCCGCGCCGCCCGCGTCACGAGGGCCCGTCGCTTGTAGAGCGGGGCGGTCGACGTCATTCCCGAGCCCATCACGCAGCCGTTGCAGCAGAGGAGCTCGAGGAGGCGCGTCGCGCCGTCGAGGTCGCCCGACTCGAGCTCCTTGACGGCGTCGACGAAGGCGCTCCGCCCGTCCGCCGAGACGACCTCGCCGAGCGTCAGGTCCTCCGGAACGCCGGCCGCCTGGAGCATCCCGCGGCTCACGGGGAAGATCGCACCGCTCCCGGCCCGCGGCGGATCGAACTCCGCGGGCGCCGCGCCGGCGGGGTCGATCCCCTTCTGGCGCCACATCTCGCGGAGCTCCTCGAACGTGAGGACCTCGTCGACTCCGGGATCGGCGCCGGGCCAGCGGTCCTCGCCCTTCTTCGCGATGCAGGGACCGACGAAGACGATGCCGAGCTCTGGTCCGTGGAGGCGCCGCAGGACGCGCGCCGTCGCCACCATCGGCGAGACGACGGGCGCCAGGATCCCGACGAGGCTCGGGTGGTAGCGCTCGATGTAGCTCACGACGGCGGGACAGGTCGTCGCGACGTATCGCCGTCCGGGCTCGCCGAGGAGCTCGCGATAGCGGCGGGCGACGAGGTCGGCGCCGAACGCGACCTCCTGGACGAACGAGAAGCCGAGCGCGCGGACCGCGCCGACGAGCCGCGGAGCGGGGAGCTCCGGGAACTCGGCCGGAAAGCTCGGCGCGATGCAGGCGGCGACCGGCACGCGCGAGGCGAGGAGCTCCTCGACCTGGGCGATCGAGCGGACGGCCTGCTTCGCCCCCTGGCTGCAGACCCTCACGCAGTTGCCGCACGCGATGCAGCGCTCCGGGATCACCTCCGCCTGCCGCCCCGAGATCCGGATCGCCTTGGCCGGGCACTCGCGCACGCAGGCGAAGCAGACGCGGCAGCGCTCCTTGAGCGTCGTCACGAGGGCCGTCCGCCAGCCGGGGCTCACGCGCGCGCCTCGCGGGAGATCCCGAGCGCGCGGCGGACCGCTCCGAGGCGGCCCGTCGATTCGTCGTCCCGGACCCGGCCGGAGGCCTTCCGCAACCGTCGCCTCCCTGCGGCCGCGCCGGAGGCCGGCCCGCCGCAACGGGTCATGTTAGACCTTCGAGGCGCTCCCTCGCCATCCGCGGGCGCCGCCGGATCCTCCCGACGGCCCGGCGTCCGATCCGAGAGCGCGCTTGACCCCGGGCCGGTCGTTGTTAGACACTTCTAACAATGAAGGCCACACGGGAGGCTGCCACGGCCCCGATGAGCGAGCCGCTCGAGGACTACCTCGAGACGATCTACCTCCTCGTCCAGGAGCACGGCGCCGCGCGCGTGCGGGACATCGCCCGGACCCGCGGCGTAAAGGCCGCGACGGTCTCGATCGCCCTCGGAAAGCTCGGCCTCGCCGGCCTCGTGGACTACGCGCGCCGCGAGCACATCCGCCTCACCCCGAAGGGAGAGGAGTCCGCGCGTCGCGTCCTGAGCCGCCATCGCCTCCTGACCCGGTTCTTCGAGGAGATCCTCGGCATGTCGCCGCACGCCGCGAGCGAGCAGGCCTGCTCGCTCGAGCACGCCCTGACCGACGAGGCGACCGACCGCCTCGTCCGCTTCTTCGAGTTCCTCGGCTCACGTCCCGCCTCCGCCGGCGCCTTCGGACAGTGCCCATCCGGGGCGCGACCCGGAGACGACCACCCGTGCGGCGACGCCTCGCCCGACTGCGCCCGTTGCAGCGTCCCCGCGCAGGAGAGCGGGGCGAGCCTCGCCAGCCTCGCGCCCGGCCAGAGCGCCGTCGTCACCCGTGTCGCCGCGACGGGCGCCCTCCGCCAGCGCCTCCTCGACATGGGGCTCCTCCCCGAGACGAAGGTCGACGTGGAGCGAGCGGGCTCGGGCGGCCATCCGTTCCGGATCCGCTGCCAGGGCGCGCGCCTCTCCCTCCGCCGTTCCGAGGCCGATCGCGTCCTCGTCCGCGGCGCCTCGTGACCGCCTCCCCTTTTTTTGACCGGAGAGTTAGATGCCTCTAACACATGCTCCCGAACGCAGGACGGCCGGTCACCCCGGCCGCCGCCTCTCCGCTCCGCTCGCTCCTCGGCGCGTCCCGTCCCGGGACCGTTCGACCGGCCGGGACCGCCGCTGAGGGACCCGTCCGTGGACACGGTCCTCGCCGTCGCCATCGTCCTCGCCGCACTCGCCGGGATCGCCCGCTCCGTCTGGCGGCGGATCGCAAGACCCTCCGGAGCTTCCTGCGCCTCCGGTTGCGACGGGTGCGCCCTCGCGTCCCGGTGCGGCGCCGCCACCGCGTCCGGAGCGCCGCCGCGACCGGCCGCCGACCCCTCGTCTCCTTCCGACACGGGGATCGCCCGACCCTGACGCCGAGGGAGCCGCTGACTTGGACGGACCCTCCGGGACGCTCCGGCTCGCCGCGCTCGGGTTGTCGCTCACGACGGCGGCCCTTCCGCTGCTCGCTTCGGCGCCGGGCGAGGCTCCGGCGTCTCCGCCCGCGACGGCCGGCGCTCCGGGGCCTCCCGACGCGGACCGGCGGGAGAGCGAGGGGGGACTCGCTTCGCTCCTGCGGGGGCTTTCGCTTTCCGGCTTCTTCGACGTGACCGCCCGGGACCGCCGGAGCGAGGAGAACGTCTTCGCGATCGGGAACTTCGAGCTGGACCTCGCCCGGGAGCTCGGCAGGAACGTGCAGGTCGCGGCGGCTCTCGTCGTGAACGACGAAGGGACAGAGCTCGCGGTCGGCTTCATCGACGTTCACCTCCTCGGAGGGCTCGTCGCGCCGCGCGGCCGGCACCCCGTCGAGAAGGGGCTCCACGTCCAGCTCGGCCGCTTCGACGTCCCGTTCGGAAACGACTGGCAGCTCTTCGCCGCGAAAGACCGGGTCGAAGCGAGCGCACCCTTGACGACCGAGGAGCTGATGGACGGCGGCGAGAACGACGTCGGTCTTCGCCTCCTCGGCAACGACGGTACGTTCGGCTACACGCTCTATGCGCTGCGCGGCGCGGGGTCCGGCAACGCCTTCGGCGGCCGCTTCTCCGTTGCGCCGTTCGACGTCCCTTTCCGCTTCCCGCCCCGTGTCGGTCTCTTCGAGGCGGGCATCTCCCTCCTCCACGACGTCGACGGCGCCGGGCGGACGGAGCGAACCGCCGTCGCCCTCGACCTGCAGCTCCGCTCCGGCCCCGTCTCCCTCCGAGGCGAGTTCGTGAGGACCGACGAGCGCCCGGCCGCGGATCGCCCCGGGCGCTCGGTCCGCGGCGGCTGGCACCTGACGGCGTCCGTCGAGGCGGGCGAGCCGGTCGGCGGTGTCGTCCTGACCCCGTACGCGCGCTACGACTCGGTCGACGCCGCGGACGACGAGGCGGACGCTGCGGGAAGGACGGCCCGGCTCACCGCCGGCGCGAACGCCGCCCTCCCCGGCCGATTTGCGCTCAAGGCCGAGTACCGACGCACGGTGGATGCTCCGCCGGCCGCCCGGGGCGCGGGCGGCCCCGCCCGGGACGCCTGGCTCGTCCAGGCCGTCGTTTCGTTCTGAAGGACATCGAGATGCCGCTCCTCCCGGCCGCCCGACTCACCCTGATCGCCCTGTCCCTCGCAGCCGCACCGTTCGCCGCGACGGCCCCGGCGGGGAACGGCGCTTCACTCCCGCCCCACCCGACCTGGCGACTCGACGCCTGCTCGAGGTGTCACGCGCCCTCCGAATCCGAGCTGCTCCAGGCGCGGCTCTCCCGCCCCTGCGCCTCCCACTGCGCGACGTGCCACGACGACCTCGAAACGCACCACCCGTGCGGCGTCCGAGCTCCGGGGGTGCGCGCGCCGCTCCTCCTGACGAAAGAGGGCACGATGACGTGCTCCACGTGTCACGACGTGACGGTGCCGCGGCAGCGAGAGACGGCCTGGACTTCGCGGAGCCTCGTCGACCGGCTCGCCCCGCGGAGGGGGCCGCACCCGACGAGACTCCTCGTGATGAAGAACGACCGCGGCCAGCTCTGCAGGAGCTGCCACTGACGCCGGGCGGCGACCCGGGGCGCGGCCGCGCCCCGAGTCGCGGAATCCGCTACCTGCGGCGCTGCTTCTCCTTCGGGGTGACGCACGTCCCCGTCGCGCGGCAGACGACGACGGGGGGCTCGAGGATCTCGGCCGCGGAGTCGTTCACCTCGGGCGCCGAGCGGATCACCTTGCGCGCCTCGAAGGCCATCTTCCGGCTCGTGTTCCCGACGGCGGAGATCGTCCCCTCCGCCTCGATGTAGTCCCCCGCGTAGACCGGCGCGAGGAAGTCGACGGAGTCGTAGGCCCGGAACAGCCCCTCGTCGCCGTCCAGCCGGATCAGGAGCTCCGTCGCCACGTCTCCGAACAGGCCGAGCATCCGGGCCCCGTCGACGAGGTTCCCGCCGTAGTGAGCATCGTGGCTCGACATCCGGAGTCGGATGACGACCTTCAGGCCTTCCCCGGGTTTGCGCTCTTCGTTCAACTCGTGCACCTCGTTCGCGTACTCCGACCCGGCTCCGGCGGCTCAGCCCCGGAGGGCCGCGCGCGCGGCGTCGAGCCGCTGGTCGATCGTCTCACGCCTGCGGGGTGCGTCCGAGGCGCTCCCGGAGCCGGAGAGCGCTCCGGCGAAGTCCGAGAGCAAGCCGCGCATCTCCGAGAGCGCGGCCCGCGCCTCCTCCGTCGCCTTCTGCTCGCCTGCCGAGGATCCGCCTCCGCAGCGCCCCTCGGCCGAGGCGATCGCCCCGGAGGCCCTCTCCGACGCCGCCGAGAACGCCGCGGGGTCGTTCGGCGACCGAAGGAGGACGTCCGCGGCCTCCTGCGTGAGGCGGCTCGCCTCCTCCGCGGCGAAGAGACAGGCCTCTCCCGCGGCCGAGGGGGCGCCGACGCTCGTTCCCGCCGACGACGTACGGATCTCCGCCCCCCCCTTCGAGACCTTCCCCGTCTTCCAGAGCCAGAGCGCGACGGCGGCGACGACGACGAGCCAGAAGAGGGAGCGACGGTTCATGACGACCTCCTCGCGACGGGCGCCGACCCGCTCCTCCTGGTGGCGGAGGCCATCCGGGTCAGGTCGGCTTCGGGCATCCGGGGCCTCCCGCCGCGCCGCGGTGCGCGGACGGCGGGAGGATAGCGCGGCACGAAGCCCTCCTCAGCCCCGGTTGACGGCCCAGTCGTCCGGCGGAAGCCCGAGCGCCTTCCGACGCTCCTTGTGGGTCGTCTCGAGCTTCTTCATCTCGTCGTCCGCGGCCTTCGCGGCGTCGGTGCGCTCCTTCAGCGCCTTCTCCGCGTCGCGCCGCTCGGATTCGGTCCTCGCCGTGTCGACGGCATACTTGAGATGGACCTCCTTCCGGGGATCGGTCGCTCGGAGAAGCTCGAACCAGCGGGTGCGCTCCTTCGCCGAGAGGTCGGTGTCCTCCTTCAGCTTCTTCTCGTCGGCCGCGAGGGCGTTCCCCGCGCCGGCGAGCGCCTTCGCGAGGAGGTCGAGAGTCGGCTGGACGCACTCCGAGGCCGTCCTCGTGACGGCGCAGAAGCGGTGCGGCGCGTCGCCCAGGAGCTTGTGGGTCGTGATCGGCTCGAACGCCTTCTGCATGTTCTCCCAGGCCTTCACCTCGGCGATGAAACCGGTCTCGGCGAGCGCCGCCCAGTGCGCGAGGAAGCCCGGGTACTGGCTGTCGACCTTCGGGAAGTCGGCGACGGCGTTCCGCCAACGCTTGAGGGCCGCCTTCTCCTTGAAGTACGGGTCGATCGAGGGCTTCGAGGCGTTCTCCGTCTTCGCGTAGGCGTACGCCGCGTTCGCGGCGCCGTAGGCCGCCTCGACGAGGGTTCTCTTGTCCCTCAGCGCCGCGTAGGCCGCCTTCGCCTTCTCGAGCTCCGGCCTGGGAATTCCGGGGCCGCCGTCGAGGGCGTACTTCTTCGCCGTCGTCCAGAGCGGGTCGACCTCCTCCACCGTCTTCCGGATCTCCTCGAGGCGCCCGGGGGCGTCGTCGGCCTCCTTCTGGAGCTCCCTCGCCCGCCTCGTTCGGAGGTACCGCCAGCTCACGAGGAGGGCGCCGTCGTCGAGGAGCATCCGAAGGAAGCCCCGGTTCTGCTTCTCCCACTCGTCCTGGTCGGAGGGCCTCTCCCCGGCGGCCTTGTACCTGCGCGACTCGTCCCACGCCGCGCCGGCCCGGGCCGCGAGGGACCGCCAGGTCTGCTCGTCCCCGTACTCGGGGCTGGACTTCGCGAGGACGTCGGCGAGCTTCGGCATCACGTCGGCGAGGACGTAGGTCGAGGACTTCCGGTGCGCGGAGAAGGTGGCCCCCGGCCCCTTCGGCTTGTAGTCCTTCGTCGGCTCCTCGTCCTTCTCCGTCGACCCGACCGGGGGCAGCTCCGGGACGAACGAATCCGGCACCTGCGCGGGGGCTTCGGCGCCTCCGAGAAGCAGGGCCAGGGCGAGGGCGGCGGCAAGGGCGCGGGAGGTCGGAACGTGCGAGCTCTTCATCTCGGCCTCCTCAGAACTGCGCGGCGAAGTCGTAGACGTACCAGCGCCCGCCGCCGCGGCGGATCAGCTCGTGCGGTTTCGGCGATCCGTACTGCCGCCCGCGCTCGTCCCAGGCCTTCGTCGTGACGGTCGCCCGCTCCACCGACGGCTCGCTGATCTTCTTCACCTGCGCTTTCTGCTCGTCGGTCAGGAAGAACGACTCGAGGTCGTTCCCGGCGTCGTACCCCTTCACCGTCGTCTTCTCGACCTTCTCGACCGTCGTGTGGACGTAGAAGTCGCGGAACCTCACCTGGTGCCAGTCCCAGTGGTACATCGCGAGGCTCCGCGCCCGCGGCCCCTCGAGACGCTTCGGGTCGATGCAGTCGAGGTAGAGCTTCAGGTTCTTCTCCTGGATCGCCGTCGCGAAAATCTCGACGAGGCGCTCGGGCGTTACGTCCGGGGGGACCGACCTCACGCTGTAGAGCGGCCCCTTGATCGCCTCCATCCGTTCCTCCCCGGCGAAGCGGCCGCCGAGCTCTGCGCTCCGGTCGGCGACGGCGAAGGCGAGCCCGTCGACCCAGATCGCCTCCGGGACGACGACCCAGCCCCAGAACGCGCCGCCGAGCCGCTTCTTCCCGGCCTCCGGGACGGTGAGCTCGGCGCCCTCGACCCGACCGGCGACCGAGAACGGCGTGCCCTCCGCGAGGCCGGCGTTCACGAGCCGCCGGTATCGCTTCAGCGCCTCGTAAGCACCGCGCCAGGCTGGCGTGTCGATCTGGACGTAGTAGAGACCCCGCGCGGGCGTCCCCCACGAGACGTACTCGCGGCCCAGGTCGACGAACTGGTTCGCCGGGTACTCGACCTTGTCGAGGACGACGTACTTCCCGGGCATCCCGGAGGCGCCGGCCTCCCGGATCCCCGGCGCGGGCAGCGGCTGCGCGAGGAGATTCCCGCCGGCGGAGGCCTTCGCTCTCCACGCCGCGATCTGCGCCGCGGCCTCCTTCGAGAAGAGCTCGACGATCTTCTTCTCCTGGTCGCGGTACCTGAGCATCGCCGGGGTGATCTCGGTGAAGTCCCCCTTGCTTCCCATGAGCGCCGTCCGCGCCCGTGCGAAGAGCGCCTCGACGGCCGGGTCGTCGGGGTACCTCTCCTTCAGCTCCTTGATCCGTTTCAGGGCCTCGTTGTCCTCGTAGCCCGGCTTGAAGGCCGCGCCTCGAGCTCTCCGGGCGTGGTCCTCGAGCTTCTTCAGGTAGAACTCCGCCTTCGTCACGTCGTTCGGGGGCGCGTTCTGGGCGGATGCTCCCAGCGGGACGAGAAGCGCGAGGGCGAGGGCCGTGATCCCGAGGGGCCGTGCGAGCAGGCAGTGCATGCCGAACCTCCGGTTTGCCCGCGACGGGGTGCGGCCAGCCCGGGCGCTCTCCGCCGCGGATGGACAGGATCGAAGCGGACGATGATCTGCACGGGCGACGCCCCGGGTCAAGCACCGTCCAATCGGAGATTCGTTCTCAGGCAATGGGAAAGGCAATCGCGGGCGTACGGCGGGCGGCTCGCCGGCCCTCTCCGCGGCTTCGCCCGGTGATACCGTCGCTCGCCGTGGGGAGATCGACGGTCGCCACCCTCGTCCCGATCCCGCTCGTCGTGCTCCTCGCCGGCTCGTCCGGCGCCTGCGCCGACGGGCGGAGCGCCTCGGCCGAGCTCTCGGCGGGGATCGGAGAGGGCGGGGACGAGGGGGCGAAGATGCGCGTCGTGCGGAACGAGAAGGCGGTCGAAGTCGAGGCGGGAGAAGGGATCGATCTCGTCGTCACGCGGCCCGTCGGGATTCCTCAGGAGCTGCGGTTCACGTGGCCCCCGGCGCCGTCCGTCGAAGGCGATTCCGTCCGGTTCGTCCGCTTGCGGATCGAGGAGCCTTCGCCCGAGGACGACGGCGGCGTGACGACCTTCCACTACGAGCTCGAGGCCGTGCGGCCCGGGGCCGCGCGCGTCACGCTCGCGCCGAAACCCGCGGGCCGCGAATCGGCGCAGCCCCCCGTCGTCCTCGACGTGACCGTTCGGGGCGCCGCGCCGCGCTGACGGCCCGCGACCGCCTATCCGAAGAGCGCCTCGACCGCCTCCATCGTCGGCTCGACCGGCGCGGGCACGCGGACCCTCCGCGAGGCCGCCGGGACGTCCTTCAGGCCCGTGCCGGTGACGAGGAGGACGACGCGCTCCTCGCGCGAGACCTTCTCCTCGGCGAGAGCGAGCTCCAGGCCCGCGAGGGCGATCGCCGCGGCCGGCTCGGCGAAGACGCCGGTCGCGGCGGCGAGCCGCGGAATCGCGTCGAGGATCGCCTCCTCGGAGACGAGGACGCCGCAGCCGCCCGAGGCGCGGACGTCCTTCAGGGCCATCACGGCGTTCCGCGGCGCGGCGACCGTCAGGCTGTCGGCAACGCTCCCCGCTTCGGGCTCGGGAGTGATCTCCGCCGCGCCCGAACGCAGCGCCCGCGCAATGGCGCCGGAGCGCTCGGGCTGGACGGCGACGAGGCGCGGAACGCGCGGCAGGAGGCCGCAGCGGACGAGGTCGGAGAAGCCTTTGGCGACGCCCGCGATGATGACGCCGTCGCCCGTCGGAACGACGACGACGTCCGGCGCCTCGGGCGCGAGGTCTCGCGCGATCTCGAGGGAAGCCGTCTTCTTCCCTTCGACCGTGAACGGGTTCAGCGCCGTGTTGCGGTTGTACCAGCCGAAGCGCGCGCACGCCGCGAGCGAGAGCTCGAAGGCCTGGTCGTAGGTCCCCGCGACCGGGACGAGCCGCGCGCCGTAGCTCGCCATCTGGACGAGCTTCGCGGGCGGCGCCGAGGCCGGGACGAAGACGACCGTCTTCACCCCGGCGGCCGCGCCGGCCGCCGCGAGCGCCGTCGCGGCGTTCCCGGTCGAGGCCGCGGCGACGGTCTCGTAGCCGTACTCGATCGCCTTCGCGACGACGAGCGCCGAGGCGCGGTCCTTCGTCGAGCCCGAGGGGTTCCGCGTGTCGTCCTTCAGGAAGAGGCGCGGCATCCGGAGCGCTTCGCGCAGGCGCGGCACCGGGAGGAGCGGCGTGCCGCCCACGGCGAAGGAGAGGAACGACTCCGGGCCCCGGACGGGGAGGAACGGGGCGAGCCCCTCGGGCGAGGCGAGTGGAGCTTCCGGCCAGCGGCGCGGGAGAGCGCCCTCGGCGAGCTCGACGCGAAGGACGCCCCGTGTGAAGGCGCCCGGGGCCTGGAGGCGTGCGCAGGCCGGGCAGACGTAGAGCGAGCGGCCCTCGCCGTAGCAGGCGCCGCACTCGTTGCAGAGGAACGTGAAGTCGGTCACGACCGGGCATCGTAACGCGGTCCGAGCGTCGACAGCCCCTCCGCCCGGCGTAGAATTGCTCTTTGGCAGACCGTCCGCCCTTTTTGCACGTCTGGGTCCGAGGAGGCCGTGATGGGTCGAATCGTCCAGTCCGTCGCGATGTCGTACGTCCGCGGCTGTCTCGTCGGCGGCGTCGTGACGATCTACGTCTTCGCGATCTTCATCGGGTTCTTCCTGCTCCCGCTCGGGAGGATGCATCGCACGCCGGGCTCCGATCCGAAGGAGATCTTCCTGCCGATCGGGATCGGGGCCTTCTTCCTGATGGTCCTGCCGGCGATCCTCGCGTACTTCGGAGCGCGCGCGCGCAACACGGCGTTCGACAGGATGTTCGGCTCCCTCGGCCTCGCCGGCTTCCCCTACGCGGTCCAGTACCGCCGGTACGAGGGGACGTACGGCGGTCGCCGCTTCCAGGGCTTCTTCTCGCGCGGCCCCCGGTTCGCCCTCGAGGCCGACGTGGCCGTCCGGACGAGGTTCGGCATCACGGCCGGCTCGGGCGACACGCGGCTCCTCGCGGCGCTGGCGGGCAAGCCCCCCATCCGCTTCGCCGTTCCCGCCTTCGAGGGCCTCGACGTCTTCGGCGAGGAGGAGGCGTGGGTGCGCCGCGTCCTTTCCGAGCCGGGGGTCCCGGCGCTCCTCGGAAGGCTCCTGAGGTTCCAGGGGCCGTTCGCCCGCCGGCAGCTCGTCCTGCGCCCCGGGGCGCTCAACGTCACGTTCCACCTGTCGACCGCCTTCATGAACTGGATCCCCTCGACGGCGCAGATCAGGGACTGGGCCGATGCGCTCGTGACTCTGGCGGAGATCGTCGAGCGCGTCCCTCCGCCGGAGGTCGCGATCGCACCGACCCGTCTCGAGCAGCAGGTCGACTCGGTGAGGCGCATGGGCTTCGCCGTCAATCCCGGCGCGCTCGCCCTCGGCGCGATGCTCGTCACGACCCTCGCGATCGCCGCGATCGCGGGGATCATCGTCGCGGCCCAGAAGTCGTGCCGGCCGAGCCGGGGCCCCGGGAGCGTCGCCGAGGCGCGCGAGGTGCTCCATCACGTCTACGCCACGGCGCAGAACCTCCAGGTGGCCGAGCTGCCGGCCGCGAGCATGCTCGACCTCTTCGGAATCCGCGGGCATCTCGGCGCCGTCGAGGCCGAGGACGACAAGGACCTTCGTGCCGTCGCGAAGGTCCCGAAGGGGGCGCGGATCGTCGTCGCCAAGAGCCCGGGCACGGGGGCTGCGCGCGAGGTCGAGTGGCTCTTCGACCCGCCGCTCTCCGCGAACGTGTCCGTGGTCGAGCAGCAGCTCGGGAAGCTCGAGCTCTCCCCGGCTCCCGGCGAGCCGACGGCCGTCCTCGGGCTCGCGACGCCGAGGAAGGCCGACGGGGCGCGGTGGCCGGTCCGGGTCCGGGTGCGCTTCGAGGGGAAGGCGGGCGGGCCGATCACGAGGATCGCCGCCTACCGCGACGGCCCGGCCGCCCCGGCTCAGGCCCCGTCGACAGGCGAGGCGGCCGGGCCGTCCGCGTCGACGCCGTCCGCCGCCCCCGGACCTGCGGCCGCCCCGCCGGCGCCGGCCACTTCCGGGATGCTCCCGATGTGCCCCTCCCTGTTCCTGAACGTCGGCGAGATGGCGATCGGAGAGTCGCGGTCCTGCGTCTGCACGAGGGACACCGGAATCGGCATCCGCGGAAACGGCCGCTACGACCCGTCCTCGTCCCTCTGCGAGGCCGCCCGTCACGCCGGGGCGCTGACCCGCCCCGGCGACGTCGTGACGTTCTGGCGGCAGCCCGACTGTCCACGCCTCTGGGGCTCCGCCGCGAACGGCGTCGTCTCGGGCAACTTCGCCTCGCCGACGGCGACCTTCTCCTTCACCGCCGAGCCGCCCCCCTGCCCTCCCCCGTCGAGCACGGCCGCAGACCTGGCGCCCTGTCCGGGGCTCTTCAGCAAGGAGCTGGAGGCGATGCCCGACGGCTCGAGCTTCGACTGCACCTGCACGTACGACAAGTACGGGAAGGGCTCCCTCTGGGGAACGCGCGTCTATTTCCTCGGCTCGAACGTCTGCGACGCGGCCCAGCACGCGGGGGTGGTCGACCGGAAAGGGAGCGCGGTCACCGTCTTCCTCGGCGGTCCGTGCGACCGCTTCCGGGGCACGAGGTCGTACGGAAAAGTGTCCGAGAGCCGGCGAAAGCCGGGCCGGAGCATGGCGTTCCAGCAGCCGTACCCGGACTGTCCGGGTCCGACCGACCCGTGGTGACGGCTCGCCGGGTCGAGGGTCCGCTCAAAGAGGCGCGGAGGCCTTCCTCGGCCGCAGGACGAGCGCCGCGACGACGGCCGGCAGCGCCATGAGCCACTGGACCGCGGGGACTCCGACCGAGGCGAGGAGGAGGACGAAGTCCTTCCTCAGCGCCGCGTCGACGTAGAAGACCGCTCCGAAGAGGTCGGCCACGAGGGCGAGGGCGGCGACGACGGCTGCGCCGGCCCTGGTCCTCGAGAGGCGGACCGCGAGGAGGAAGGCCGCGAAGGGGCTCGCCATGAGGAGCGCCGCGAGAGCGAGGACGCTGAAGCCCTGGAGGTCTTCGCTCCCCCAGGCCCCGAAGCCGGGGAAGGCGAGGAGCGAGACGGGCCCCACGAGCGCGCCGACGGCGGAGATCACGTAGGCGACGGTCCGGATGGGGGTCCGCTCACGGACGCTGCCGCCGGCCTCCGGTCCCCCGGCTCCGGGCGCGACCGCGCTCACGGGAGCACCTCTTCCACCGCGGCGGCCCCGACGAGCGCGATGGGAGCGAGGAGGAGGGCAAACGGGGCTGTGCTCAAGCGGGACCTCCTTCGGATCCGGCCGGCGTTCCTTCGAACGTTACACCCCAGGTCGGCGGCGCGCGGACAACGAGGCCCCCCGGCGTCCGGATTCTGCCGTTGGCCAATTCGCGCGGACGGGGAGTACTCTAGGCGATGCGAATTCGGTCGGGGGGCACGGGCGCGAACGCCGCCGTAGTCACGGCGAGCAGGGGGACCCGATCGGATGGGAGGACACGTGAAGACGACTCCCGCCGTGGGACTCCTCGTCGCCCTGTCGATCGCGGCCGTGATCGGAGGGGTCGTCTGGGCCGCGATCCGGGGCCAGGGGAGGGATTGGGAGGTCGCCGCGGAGATCGACCGGGGCGTGATGGCCGACTACGCCCGCCTCGTCGGGGAGGGGCGCTTCGCCGAGGCGTGGGAGACGTGCCTCACCGCGAGCTACCGGGAGGAGGTCCCGCGGGAGAAGTTCGTCGCGGCGCACGAGAAGCGGCGCACCGGCACGGGCGCCCTGGTCGGCTG
>JAGOBQ010000335.1 GCA_017999215.1 Thermoanaerobaculia bacterium | reverse complement strand
GGGTCGACCTGGCCGGCACGAAGACCGGTCCGGCGAAGGGCGAGCAGACCGAGCCGACCCCCGAGAAGGACGGCGTCGGCGGGAACGCCTGGCTCCGCGTCGTCCTCGGCGAGGGGCGCTCCCGCCAGGTCCGCCGCATGCTGGAGTCGGTCGGACACAAGGTCTCGAAGCTCCGGCGCGTCGCGATCGGCCCGCTTCGCGACGCGAAGATCCCCGTCGGCGGCTTCCGCGACCTCAGCCCGGCGGAGGTCGCGGCGCTCCGTGCGCTCGAGCCCGCGGCGCGAAAGGCCCCCCGACGCAAGGCCCCCAACCCCAGGGCGCCCCGCCAGCGCCGCAAGGAGGAGTGATGAAGCCCTCTCCGAGACCCTCGATCGCGAAGCTCGCTCCGTATGTCCCCGGTCGCCCCATCGAGGAGGTGGAGCGCGAGTACGGGATCACCGGAGCCGTGAAGCTCGCTTCGAACGAGAACCCCCTCGGTCCCTCTCCGAAGGGCGTCGCCGCCGCGGTCGCCGCCGCGTCCGGCGTGAACCTCTACCCGGACGGCTCCGCAACGTACCTCCGGAGGGCGCTCTCGTCGCGTTTCGGCTTCCCGAGCGAGCAGGTCGTCGTCGGGTCGGGCTCCTCGGAGCTGATCGACCTCTGCATGCGCGCGTTCGTCGACCCGGGCGACGAGGTCGTCGTGCCGCAGGGGATCTTCCGGATGTTCCCGGTCGCCGTCGGGCGGGCCGGCGGCACGGTCGTGGAGGTCCCGACGAAGCCGGGCCACGTCCCGGACCTCGACGCGCTGAAGAGGCGGATCGGACCCGCGACGAAGGTCGTTGCGATCGCGAACCCGAACAACCCGACGGGCGCCTACGTCCCGAGGGCCGAGCTCGAGCGGTTCTTCGAGGGCCTGCCGGAGCACGTCGTCGCCGTCGTGGACGAGGCCTACCACGAGTTCGCGCGGGAAGTCGCCGACTATCCGAACGCGCTCGACGAGCTGCGCAAGGGACGGAACGTCCTCGTCCTCCGCACGTTCTCCAAGGCCTACGGCCTCGCGGGGTTCCGGATCGGCTACGGCTTCTCGACGCCCGAGATCGCGGCCGCGATCAACAAGGTGCGGGAGCCGTTCAACACGACCGTCGTGGCCCAGGTCGCCGCCATCGCCGCCCTCGACGACGACGAGCACTGCGAGCGGACGGTCTCGCTCGTCCGGACGGAACGGGCTTTCCTCGCGGCCGAGCTCGCCCGGCGGCAGGCGGTCGTCTCCCCGTCCCTCGGGAACTTCCTCCTGGTCGAGCTTCCGATCCCGTTCGGGCCGCTCGAGCCGGAGTTCGCCCGCCGGGGCGTGATCCTTCGTCCGATGGGGGGGTGGGGTTTCCCGCTGGCGTTCCGCGTTTCGATCGGGACGCACGAGGAGAACCTCCGCTTCCTGGCCGCTTTCGACGACCTCCTCGCGGCCGGGAAGCTCGGACTGCCGGCGGCCGCGGTCCCCGTCGGCGCCGGATGATCGTCGTCGCCATCGACGGTCCCTCGGGCGTCGGCAAGTCGACGGTGGGGAAGGCCCTGGCCGCGAGCCTCGGCGTTCCCTACCTCGACACCGGCGCGATGTACCGCGCCGTCGGCCTCCTCGCGAGGCGGAAGGGGCTGACCCTCCCGCTCACCGAGGCGGACGAGGCGGCAGCCCTCGCGGAGCAGGCCGAGATCCTCGTGACCGGCTCCGGAGGCGACGTCCGGACGATCCTCGACGGCGAGGACGTCTCCGCCGAGATCCGCGAGCCGGAGATCTCGCTCTACGCCTCGGCCGTCGCCGCGATCCCGCGGGTCCGGCGGCGCCTCGCGGCGCGACAGCGCGAGCTGGCCCTCGCCGGGGGCGGCGTCCTCGAGGGGCGGGACATCGGGACGCGGGTCGTCCCGGAAGCGACGGCGAAGGTCTTCCTGACGGCCCGGCCCGAGGTCCGGGCCCGGAGGCGGTACGAGGAGCTCGTCCGGAAGGGGACCCCCCAGGAGCTGGCCGCCGTCCGGGCCGAAATGGAGGCGCGGGACGCCGCCGACTCGTCCCGGGCCGACTCGCCCCTCACCTGCGACGAAACCTACGTCGTCGTCGACACCTCCGACCTCGCGGCGGGCGAGGTCGTCGAGAGGCTCCGCCAGCTCGTCCTCGGACACCGAGCCGGTTGACCTGTCGGAGCCTCCCGTCTAACATTCCCGGTTCGGGCCGCTAACTCAAGACCCTTGAGCCGTCTCCGCGAGCCCTCGAGAAGGTGGAATTCATGCCGTCGGAGGACCAGAAGATCACGCCTATCCGGAAGACGGAGGAGGCTGGCGACGGGAACGGAGAGTTCGCGCGCCTGCTCGCAGAGAGCGAGCGTTCCCTCGCCGAGGGAGAGCTGATCCGCGGGCGTGTCATCCAGGTCACGAACGACGAGATCCTCGTCGACATCGGCTACAAGTCGGAGGGGATGATCCCGCGGTCGGAGTTCAACCACTCGCCGGATCGCCTCCCGCAGGCCGGACAGGAGATCGACGCGATCGTCGACCGTCGCGAGGACGCTTCGGGCTACGTCGTCCTCTCTCACGAGAAGGCGCGCCGCATCCGCGCGTGGGACGCCATCGAGGTGGCGTTCAAGGACAACGTGGCGGTCAAGGGGAAGGTCCTCGAGCGCGTGAAGGGCGGCCTGTCCGTCGACATCGGCGTGCGGGCCTTCCTGCCGGGATCGCTCGCGGACATCCGCCCGCTGAAGAACCTCGACGTCCTTCGCGGCCGAGAGCTCGAGTTCCGCATCGTCAGCTTCGACAAGAAGCGCGGGAACATCGTCCTCTCCCGCAGGGCGCTGATGGAAGAGGTCGCCGAGGCGAAGAAGGCGGAGGCCGCCCAGGCCCTCGCCGACGGCCGCACGCTTCACGGCGTCGTCAAGAACCTGACCGAGTACGGCGCGTTCGTCGACCTCGGCGGGATCGACGGCCTCCTGCACGTGACCGACATCTCGTGGGGCCGGCTCGGACACCCGTCCGAGGCCCTCCAGGTCGGCCAGGAGGTCGAGGTGAAGGTCCTCAAGTTCGACGCGGAGTCGGGCCGGATCTCTCTCGGCATGAAGCAGCTCAAGCCCGATCCGTGGCAGGACCTCCCGGCTCACTATCCGGTCGGGGCCCGCGTCCGCGGAAAGGTCGTCTCGCTCACCGACTACGGCGCGTTCATCGAGCTGGAGGAAGGGGTCGAGGGGCTGATCCACGTCAGCGAGATGTCCTGGACGAAGAAGGTCAAGAACCCCGCCAAGCTCCTCTCGGTGGGGGACACGGTCGAGGCGGTCATCGCCGACGTGAATCCCGAGACCCGCCGTCTCTCGCTCTCGCTCCGCGCGACGGAGCCGAACCCGTGGGAGCAGCTCGCCGAGAAGTACCGGGTCGGCGATCGCGTCCAGGGCGTCGTCCGCAACCTCACCGACTTCGGCGCGTTCGTCGAGATCGAGGAAGGGATCGACGGCCTCGTCCACATCTCCGACATGTCGTGGGGCCGGCGCGTCAAGCACCCGTCCGAGGTCCTGAAGAAGGGCGACCAGATCCAGGCCGTCCTCACGGCCATCGACGTCGAGAACCGTCGGATCAGCCTCTCCATCAAGGAATTCCGGCCGAACGAGTGGGAGGAGTTCTCCCGCGAGCACCAGCCCGGCGACGTCGTCGACGGACAGGTAGCCAAGGTCGCCGACTTCGGCGTCTTCGTCCGCCTGCCTCTCGGCCTCGAGGGCCTGATGCACGTCTCCGAGACCGACGTCCTGCGCGGGCAGAAGCTTTCGGACGTCTTCTCCGAGGGCGACCCCGTCCGCGTGCGGATCCTCCGGATCGAGGTCGACGAGCAGCGGATCGGCCTCTCGATGCGGGACGTCCCCCAGCCCGACCCGGCCGAGCTCGCCGCGGCGGCCGCGGCCGCAACGGCGGAGAGCGAAGCCGCTCCGGAAGGCGGGTCCGCTCCGGAGGAGAGCGTTTCCGACGCGGCGGCGCAGGCCGAACCGGACGCGGCGCCGGAAGGCGCCACTCCCGAGGAGCCTGTCGCCGAGGAGCCGGTGGCGGCCTCGACCGAGGCCTCCGAGGCCTCCGTCGAGACGCCCAAGACGGACGACTGACGTTCGAGGCGCCTGCGAGGAGGCGCCGCCGGGGGCGCCCACCGGGGGCGCCCTCCGCGAGGGGAGGAGATGGAACGCGAATCGCAGGGCTTCGGCCGGGCTGAGGAGACGACCACCAAGGCGGATCTCGTCGAGGAGGTCGCCCGCACGGCCCAGCTGACGAAGAAGCAGGCCGAGGCCGTCGTCGAGTCGGTCTTCCAGGGGATCATTTCCTCGCTGCGCGCCGGCAGCAAGATCGAGCTTCGCGGCTTCGGCAGCTTCAAGCTCCGCCAGCGGGGCGCCCGCATCGCGCGCAACCCGAAGCGGAGCGGCGTGAAGGTCCACGTCCCGCCGAAGCTCGTGCCGTACTTCAAGCCGGGCAAGAAGCTGAAGGAGCTGATCAACGCCGCGGCGCCCGAGCCCGACGCGGCCCCGGACGCCCGAGCTCCGGAGGAATGAACGACGTCCTCTTCACGCCCTGGCGGATGAGCTACCTGACGGGCGCCCCTCCATCGGGCGCCGGCGGCTGCCTCTTCTGCGACCTCCCGGGCCTCGGCGATGCCGAGGCCCTGATCGTCGAGAGGGGCCGGAGCGTCTTCGCGGTCCTGAACAGGTATCCCTACTCGAACGGACACGTCCTGGTCGCGCCCTACGCCCATCGGGCGACGCTTCCCGAGCTGACGCGGGAGGAGCGGATCGAACTGATCGACCTCTCCGCGCGCGTCGAGGAGGCCCTCCGCGCCGAGTACGAGCCGGGTGGCCTGAACGCAGGCCTGAACCTCGGCAAGTGCGCCGGCGCCGGAGTCCCCGGCCACCTGCACATGCACCTCGTGCCGCGATGGGACGGAGACACGAGCTTCATGACGGTCGTCTCCGGGACGCGCGTCGTCCCGGAGGACCTCGAGGTCACGTACCGTCGGCTCCGCGCGCGTCTCGGCGCGCCGGAGGGGGCTCCCTGACAGGCGCACCGGGCCCGACCGGCCGGCGCCTCCTCGCGGTGCTGCTGACGCTCCTCGTTCCCGGTCTCGGCCACGCGTGGTGCGGCCGCCGCGCGCGCGGGGCGGCGTTCTTCGGCCTCGTCGGGGCAGCCTTCGTCC
>JAGOBQ010000334.1 GCA_017999215.1 Thermoanaerobaculia bacterium | reverse complement strand
GATCGACCCGTTCGTCGAGCGGGCGAAGAGGACGAAGAGGATCGTAGGACTCGTCGAGAGCGCGCGCTTCCGAACGAACCTCGCCGTCGTCCACGCCGGCGCGACGGGCGCCGACCCGTCGGCGCCGATCACCCTGCGCGTCACCGTCCGCGACGCCGCGGGGATCGTCGTCGGCACCCCGCTCGAGCGAACGCTCGGCCCGGGCCAGCTCCACCAGTGGACGAAGGTGCTGTCCGACTCCCTCGGGGCGTCCGGGGAGGGCTTCACCGCCACGATCGAGAGGGTCGAAGGGCTCGACCCCTTCGACGCCTACGTCACCGTCATCGACAACGCCTCGACCGACCCGGTCTTCGTGAGGGCGGAGTAGGGCGCCGCCCTACGGCAGCCGCAGGAGCGTCGCGACCTTCCCCCCTTCGGTCCGGAAGCTCGCCGTCTCGAACCCCTTCTTCCGCATCGCGTCGACGAGCGGCGCCGGGAGGAAGCTCGAGAGGAGGAGGAGCTCGCCTCCCTTCGGGAGCGACGCGGCCGCGGCCTGGACGGCGCCGAGGGGGTGATCGCCCTTCGCGAGGACCTCGTCGGCGTCGATCCGGGCGGCCACTCGCGCCTCGTCGTGCCACGCCGGCGGCGCGTCGGGGACCTCCCCGGCGGCGGCCCCCTCGGAGGCCGTCGGCTCGAGAGAGAGTCCCGCCGCATGGCGGAGCGTCCCGACGAGCGTCCTCACCTCGACGCCACCGACGCGCGCCGCCTGGGCGAGCGTCGCGACCCGGGCGACCGTCATCCGGAGGATCGGGTTCTTCAGCTTCGCGAAGGCCGGGGCAATCCCGACGAGCGTCTCTTCGAGGGCCGGGTACGCCTCCAGCAGCTCCCCAACCTTCGTCTCCGGGGTGATCGGGAAGCCGCTCACGCCGTCACCGCCGTCTCGTACTGGAGGAGCCGCCGTTCGCCGCGAAGCGCGCGGATCCGGGTCGCGTCCTGCGTCACCTCGAGGCACCCCTGGTAGGCCCCTTGCGCGTCACGGACGGCGAAATAGCGGACATGAACGAATCGCCCGTGCAGCTCGAGCCAGAACTCCGCGACGCTCTGAGCCCCCGCGCGGAAGTCGGCGAGGATCCGCTCGACGACGTCGACGCTCTTCGGCGGGTGGCAGTGCTGTACCTTCCGGCCGAGAATCGCGCGCGTCCGCGAGAAGACGCGGTCGGGCCCCTCGCTGAAGAAGGCGACCCGGTCGTCGGCGTCGACGAACGTCAGGTCGACCGGGAGCGCCTCGAAGAGGCCCTGGAGCTGCTCGAGCGTCAGGTGCCCGGACGGAAGGGCGACGGCCCTCCCCGCGGGGAGCGAGAGCGCGTCGGACGGGAAGCTCGGGAGGGGCGGCATCCACCCCTCGCGCGGCGGGACGAGGCACCAGCCGACGCGTGGCGACTCGGCGTGGACGAGCCCCCACTCGTCGGCCGAGAGCGTCCCGAGAGAGAGCGGGAGCAGGACGAGCTCCTCCTTGGAGACCATCTCCGCGAGCGCCGCCGCCGCCGGCTCTCCGACCGTCTCGACGACGAGCCGCCACTCCTCCCCGGAGGCCTCCTCGACGCCGAGCGCCTCGGCAAGCGCCTTCAGGAAGCCGCGCGCCTCGTCGTCCTTCGCCCACATCACCTTCGAGGGGCCGACGATCCCGTGCTTCTCGAGGAACGGGAAGAGGAGCTCTTCCTTCCGGCGGTAGTGCTTCTCCACGTCGAAGAGCTCGTTCGCCGCGGCCCGGGCGCGATCGCGCGCCTCCGCCGTCGCGACGGCGGCGAGCGCGCCGAGCGCCTCGCGCAGCCGGGCGACCGATGCGAGGATCGCTTCGTTCTCGCGGCGGAACGTGTCGACCGGATGGCCGGGAGGGACTTTCCCGACCGCCGGCGCCGGGACGACGAATTCCCGGAGGACCTGGGAGTGGAGGTCGCACATCGCGCGGACCTCCTCGACCGGCATCCCGTCGGCGATGAGCGACTGCTCCATCGCGGCGATCTCCGTCGCGTCGGTCTCCCTTACGATCTCTCTCAGCTGGCCCCGGACCTCGTCCGCCGGCGCGCCGGCGTGCAGGTGCCGGATGATCCCCTTCAGCTCTTCGATCCGCTTCTCGCGGTTGTTGATCAGCTCGCTCATCGGGTCCTCCCGTTCACGGGCGGGAGGATGGCCGCGGCCGCGACCGAGAGGTATGACGAGCGTCAGGCCGAAACGAGAATACGTCGCAGAACTCGCCCCGGGGCCGCGCGTCGCGCGGAAGCGCCTTCAGCCGACCAGCGCCCGGAGCCGTGCGACGTCCGGGATCACGAAGCCATCCTCCCCCGTGACGACGATCCCTTCCTTCCCCCAGCGGCTCATCGTCCGGATCGCCGTCTCGACCGTCGTCCCGGCAAGGTCCGCGATCTCCTGCCGCGTGAGGGGAAGGCGAATCACCGCCTTCGCTCCCTCGACCTTTCCCGAGGAGGTGACGAGGTCGAGCAGGGCCTGCGCGATGCGCGTCTCGACCTGGCCGGTCATCTCGGAGACGCGCTGCCCGAGCTGCACCTGCCGGGTCATCATCAGCTGGAGGAGCTGGCGGAGGATCTCGGGGTGCCGGTCGGAGAGGGCGAAGAACTCCCTCTCGGGCACGTGGACGACCGTCGAGGGCTCGACGGCGATCGCCGTTCCCGGGTAGGGCCGCCCCTCCCACGCCGCGACGATCCCGACCGGGCTTCCGGCCCCGACCACCCGGAGGATCACGCTCCGGGTCGGGGTCGCCTTGACGATCTTCAGCGTGCCGAGGGCGACGAACGACATCTCCTTCGCTCGCGACCCCTCGACGAAGACCGTGTCCCCCCGCTCGCAGACCTGGAGACGGCACACCTGCGCGAGCGCCTTCGCTTCCGCCGGGTTCAGGCACCGGAACAGGGGGATCCGTTCGAGCAGTGCGGTCGTCACGATAGGTGGAGGGCGAGGATATCAGCCGGCCCGGGGATCCCCGGGAGCGCCGCGCGCCGGGACGGGTAACATCGCCCCTCCTTGAAGGACTCGGCCCGCTTCCTCTCCTACTTCACCCGAAGGCCCGGGGCCTACGCCGCCGGATTCGGGACGATGGCGCTCTCGGCCGCCCTCTTCCTCGCGATGCCCCGGATCGTCCGGTACGTCCTGGAATCGCTCGAGACGGACCCCTCGCCCCGCCGGATCGCCGTCGCCTGCGGCGCGATCCTCGCCCTCGCCGCGGCGGACGCGATCCTCTTCTTCTTCACGCGCCGGATCCTGATCGGCGCCTCGCGCGACGTCGAGTTCGAGATGCGCGAGGACCTCTTCGCCCACCTCGTCCGGCTCCCGCCGCGCTGGCACCGGAAGAGCCGCGTCGGCGACGTGATGAGCCGCGCCGTCAACGACCTCTCCGCCGTCCGGATGCTCGTCGGACCCGGGATCATGCAGGCGGCGAACACCGCCGTCGTCGGCTCGATCGCGCTGACCCTCATGGTCTTCGCCTCCCCCTCCCTGACGCTCGTCGCCCTCGCCGTCCTCCCGTTCGTCGTCGTCGCGACGAGCGGAATGGGGAAGGTGACGCACCGGCGGTTCACCGCGATCCAGGAGTTCTTCAGCGAGATCTCCGCGAGCGCCCAGGAGAACTTCAACGGGGCGCGGCTCGTCCGCGCCTTCGCGCGGGAGGCGACCGAGGAGGCGCGCTTCGACGCGAAGAACCGCGAGCTGCGCCGCCGGAACCTCCGCCTCGCGCGGCTGAACGCCCTCTACTTCCCGCTCCTCCAGGCGCTCGTCGGGAGCGGCTTCGCCATCATCCTCTGGGTCGGCGGCCGGCAGATCCTCGCGGGCGAGCTGACGGTCGCGCGGTACGTCGAGTTCAACCTCTACCTGATGGAGCTCGTCTGGCCCGCGATCGCCCTCGGCTGGGTCGTGAACCTCTGGCAGCGCGGGACCGCCTCCTGGAACCGGATGGCCGAGCTCTGGGCCGCCGAGCCGCTCCCCGAGGAGAGCGCCGAGGGGCCGCTCCCGGACGGCCTCCTCGAGGTGAAGGGGCTGACGTTCGGGTACGACGGCGGTCCGGCCGTCCTCCGGGACGTCTCGTTCACCGTCGAGCCCGGGACGACCGTCGCCCTCGTGGGGCGGACCGGCTCCGGCAAGTCGACCTTCCTGCAGCTCCTCCTCCGCCTCGAGGAGCCGCCGTTCGGGTCGATCCGGCTCGGCGGCCGCGACCTGCGCGAGATCCCGCTCCCGCTCCTGCGCCGGACCCTCGTCGCGGTCCCGCAGGAGACGTTCCTCTTCTCCGACACGCTCTCCGCGAACGTCGCGATGGGGCGACCGGGGGCCACGCGGGAGGAGGTCGAGCGGGTCGCCCTCGAGGCCGGTCTCGGGCCCGACCTCGCAACCTTCCCGAAGGGGCTCGACACGATCGTGGGCGAGCGCGGGATCACCCTGTCGGGCGGCCAGAAGCAGCGCACCGCCCTCGCCCGCGCCCTCCTCGCCGACGCCCCGTTCCTCGTCCTGGACGACGCTTTCTCCGCCGTCGACACGGAGACGGAAGAGCGGATCCTCGAGGCGGTGAAGGCCCGCTCCGGGACGCGGACGATCTTCCTCGTCTCCCACCGCCTCTCGACGATCCAGCACGCGGACGTCGTCGTCGTTCTCGAGAAGGGTCGCGTCGTGGAGACGGGGACCCACGAGGAGCTCCTCCGCGCGGGCGGCCTCTACGCCGAGCTCGCCGAGCGGCAGCGTCTCTCCGAGGAAGTGGAGGCCGCGTAGCGATGAGCGCTCCCCTCCCCGAGGACGAGGCCCAGGGACGCGGCTTCGACCGCGGTCTCCTCCATCGCCTCTTCGCCCTCGCGCTCCCCTACAAGGGCTACGCCGGGGGCGCTCTCGTCGTCCTCTTCTTCGAGTCGGCCGCGCAGCTCGCCGGTCCGCTCCTGACCGGAGCCGCCATCGACCTCGTCTTCACGCCGCAGGCGGAGGCCGCGGGGGGAGCCGCTTTCGTCGCGCGCCTCCTCGGGGCGCTCGGCCTGCCGGCGGGCGGCTCGCGGGCGCTCGACGCGATCGCCGGCCTCTACCTCCTCTCGGTCCTCGCGACGTTCGGCCTCATGTTCCTGATGGTGGAGTGGGCGTCGCGGGTGGGACGGGGGGTGATGTACGACCTCCGGACCCGGATCTGCGTGCACCGCCGGCGCTTCGACGGC
>JAGOBQ010000333.1 GCA_017999215.1 Thermoanaerobaculia bacterium | reverse complement strand
AGTCGCGCCACCGCCGTCCCGTCGGGGAGGAGGCGGATGCCGTCGATGCGGCCGACCCTCACGCCGGCGATCCTCACGGCCGACTTGTCGTCGAGACCGGCGACGTCCTTGAAGACGGCCTCGGCGGACGCGGCCCTCGCCTTCCCGCTGAAGGGGAGGTCCTCGATCTTCAGGACGAGGACGGCCAGAGCGAGCAGCCCCGCCATCGCGAAGAGGCCGGCCTTGGAAGTCGCGTTCATACCGATTCCTCCTCGCTTCCTCCGGCCTTGGCCCCCTCGCTCGCGTCGCCGTGCACGAACGCAGCCACCCGCGGGTCGCTCGAGCCTGCGAAATCCTGTGGCGGCAGGTCGGCAACGATCCTCCCGCCGTGAAGGAGCGCGACGCGCTCAGCCACGACGAAGGCTACCTTCAGGTCATGGGTGATCGTCACCATCGTCGGCATCAGCGTGTCACGCATTCGCACCATCACGCGGGTGAGCACGTCCGTCGTGATCGGATCAAGGCCGGTCGTCGGCTCGTCGAAGAGGACGATCCTCGGCCTCAGCGCGATAGCGCGCGCGAAACCGACACGCCGCCGCATCCCGCCCGAGAGCTCTGCGGGACGCCTTTCCTCGATTCCGTTAAGGCGGACGAGCGCCAGGCACTCCGCAACTCTCTCGCGGACCTCTGCCGGAGTCATCCGCGTGTGCCGCAGCAGGGGGAAGGCGACATTCTCGCCGACCGTCATCGAGTCGAAGAGCGCCCCCTCCTGAAACGACATGCCGAACCGGCGCCGCATCACGTCGCGGCGCGACGGGGGGGCGGCCCAGAGATCCTCCCCTTGGACCGCCACCGTTCCCATGTCGGGCTCGAGGAGCCCGATCACGTGCTTGAGGAGAACGCTCTTTCCGGCACCCGACTTGCCGAGGACGACGATCGAGTCGCCCCGCGCGATACTCAGGTCGAGCCCGTCGAGAACGACCTTCGGCCCAAAGCGCTTCTTCAGCCCCGTGAGTTGAATCTCCGGCGGCTCGTCCTTGGCGAAGGCGGGCGGGCCGCCTGTCAGAACAGCACCTTTGTCAGGAAGAAGTCGGACAGTAGGACTGCGAGCGACCCGAGGACGACAGCCGCCGTAGTGGAGCGACCTACGCCTTCCGCGCCCCCCTTCGTGTCGAAACCCTGCTGGCACCCGATGAGAGTAATCAGGAGGCCGAATACAGCCGCCTTGACCAGGCCCGACCAGAGGTCGTTCAGGTCGAGGAACTGGAAAGTGCTCTCGGTATAGGCGACAGGGTTCGCGCCGAGGAGCCGCACGGCAACAAGGTACCCGCCGACGATTCCGAAGCCGTCCGCCAGGGCGACGAGTAACGGCAGAACGATAATCCCCGCGACGACGCGCGGCACGAAGAGGTACTGGACAGGATCGGTTGCGAGCGTGACGAGCGCGTCGATCTGCTCCGTCACCCGCATCGAACCGATCTCGGCGGCCATCGCGCTTCCCGATCGCCCCGCGACCATGAGGCCGGTCAGGACCGGCGCCAGCTCGCGTAGCATCGAAAGCGAGACGACCGAGCCGACCCAGGCTTCCGCGTGGAACCGCTCGAAGCCGGTGTAAGTCTGGAGGGCGAGGACTGCGCCGGTGAAGACCGCCGTCAGGAGGACGACCGGGAGCCCCTCTACACCGATCCTTACTACTTGTGTCGCCATGGCGCGACCGTCGCGCGGCCGACGAAACAATCCGCGGACCGTCAGCGCCATCAACTCCACGCAACGGCCGTGGAACTGCATCGCAGCGAGCGTCAGCCGTCCGCAGGCGTCAAGGAATCTCATTGCCCCGCCGACCGGCACCCGCATCCCGCCGGCGAAGATTCACGGGACCGCTTCACCGGAGATGGCGCTGGCGACGGCCCCGCCGGTCGGTCCGCGGCGTCCTCCTCGTAGTGCTCGCGGCGCGAGAGGACGGTCACGACCTCGGCGTTCCGCTCGATCGGGGCCAGCTCACGCAGGGCTGCGAGATCCCCCGGCTCGCCATCCCGGTCCATCGAGGTGGAGCACCGGCCAGTTCTGTTCGATCGACTTGACGAGCGCACTCATCTCGACCCCTGAGGCGCTCATTCGCGCACCGGTTTGGTGAATCAAGGCTAGGAGAAGCTGCCCGGAATCGTCCACGTGGCAGATTCCCGAAAGGTCGAGCAGGACGTACCCGCTGGCGAAGGACGAACACTTCGTCGCCCAGAACCTCTCAAGGATCTGGACTCCCCTTCCGGTAAGATCGCCATCGACTCGGACTCGAAGTTCGTCGGGGCCTGGCTCCTCGGTGATACTGAGCATCCGTGTAGCCTCGCGCCCAGAGTTCGCAATGGAGATGCCGCAGGTGGAGCTCTCCAGGCGACTCCTTCAAACCCATGCGAGATGAACGGTTAGCCCCATTCGCGGACTGCGACATCGGCGTGGGTGCCGGGCGCGAGCTGCCGACTGTTTGGCAGCTCGCGCCCGGCGAGAGGGGAGCTCCAGTACGCGCCGGTCAGGGAGCGCTTGTGAGAAGCAGCCGTACCGCCGTCGAGCCGAGCGAGAGGGACGGTGCTCTTCTTCTGTGCCGGCTATTCGGCAGCCGGTAGCCATTCTGGGCGGAAATCGTCTCTCCTTCGGTGGTCTCTCTCCCTCCTGCACGGATCTGGGCACCGCCTCGCGCCCTTTCGCTCGCCTTCCCCTAATCGCGACTGCCGACGACTCATAGCCGGCGGAACGGCGACTCCCGTCCATCTGCACGGGCGGCAACCCGACGCTGCTGGGGCGCCGAACCGCCGGCGCAGATCGAAGTCCGTCGGTCACCGGGTGGCGAATCGACTTGGGAGGCGGGCGGCGGTTGGCCGGCTCGGGGAGACAAGAAAGGGTACTACCCGGGCGGCGGACCGGGCGGGCAGGTCGCTTGCCCACTCGCTCGGCCTCTCGGCTGCCTCACGCGATGTCTGATCCGTGACACCAGATGTCCGGGATCGTCTCCGGCACCCAGAGCGGGCTGCGTGCGACATCGAGCCCGAAGAGCTGCGCAAGGAGCCCCAGTGTTGTCTCCGGCAGGTAGCGCCCCGACATCTTCCCGGGCGGCTCCTCGATCGTGACCGTGGGAGCGAGCGCGAGGAGCAACATCGACAGGGTCGTGAGTTGAACGTTCGTTGCGACGCGGCCGCTCCAGAAGGAGTCGAGCCGCTGCCGAGCAATGCGCTCCTCGTGAAGTCCGCGTCCGAACTCTGACTCGACGAGTTCCGGCAACGTGGTCAGGAGTACCTCGAGGAAGAACGTCTTCGCTCCCGTCTCGACGTACTGGGGGACCGCGTGCCGCAGCTGCTGCTCAGAGACACCACGACCGGCACTTGCGCGCCAGTCCATCGCGCGCAGACGGTCAACGGTCCGGCCTCCCGGCGGACAGCGGACCTCGGCCAGGAGGTGCACGTCGTTGTAGCGCCCGTGGTGTTCCCGATGCTGCACCGAGAGCACGTTCGGATGGGACGCGAGCCGGTGCTCGACGGCCTCCATGTCCTCCTCGGGGAGGATCAGCTTCGCTCCGATCGCGTCGTCAACCCGGAGATCGCCACGCGAGAATCGCGCTCGCCCATCGAGGAAGGTCTGGTTCACCTCCTGGAGTGCTGCGTCAAGGCCGGGCACGTTCGTCAGGTCGCTCAGCGCTCCGCCGTGCGTGCCCTCCATGAGGATCGACTCGACGTCGGCGCGAAGTCGGCGCGCGGCCCCGCGTGCGACCTTGTCCGCGACGCGAAACAGGCTCTTGAAACGGACCATCCCGACGACACCGTCGTCCGGCGCGATCGCCACGATTGTGTCGACGGGCGTCGTCGGGAAGAACGCCTCAGGAAGCCGCTCGAATTCCTCGAACAAGTCCCGCGCGCGCGGTGTCGGCGACGTCCAACCACGAATGATGCTGCGACGGACCTGCTCCTTGGTCCTCATGTGGCGGAACCGCACTTGGCCGGGCAGATGGGACGGGAACGTCCACTCGAGAAGACCTGTCACCGATGGCGCGGTGATCGCGTGCTCCAGAAGGAATGCCGCTGTAATGAATGCTCCGTCGCCCGGACCTACGTTGCCGCTGAGCCAGTTCTGACTGATTTCAAAGAGCTGGTCCCGATGCGTGAGGCTCGTCAGGTACATGGCTGTGCCTCGGGCAAGGAAGTCTCGGTCGTGGGGGCAGCAGCTGCGCCCGCCGGGCACGCCAGCGACGCTTCGGGCCGGCAGCGTCCGCGGCCGACGCGCACGACGGTAGGCAGCACCCGGGTCAAGTCGTCAAGGCTGCCGTCGCCGGTGTCGCGGTCCGAAGGCCGCGCGCTGAAGTCGGCCGCGGCGACGACGGCGAGGCTGCTGCCGTCCAGTTCGTGGTCGTCTGGCGCGATCGACCCCAAGGCGTCGACCGGCAGTCCCCGAGCCGGGTCGACGACACATTCCTGTACCTTCGGCGCATGATGATCGAGGGTCAGTGCCCGCGCGTGGACCGCCTCCGCCTGGACCCGGCAGTCGCGCGCGAGCCGGTCCGTCGCGGACCCGGAGCTCGAAGCGGCGGCAGTCAGCGGGGCGTCGAAGCGTTGAACGCTGCGCAGCACGGCCTCCCGGTAGAGCCCCTCCTTGTTTCCGAGGTGGTGGTAGAGCAAGGGACGCGTCGCGCCGGCGGACGCGACCAGGCGCTCCCCTCCCGGGCGCGACGAGCCCATCGTCAATACCTCACGTTGAGGGCGAGCGCGACCCAGTCCCGCGACGTGCCGTGCGCCAGGTCAGTGTCCTGGCCGAGGTAGCGGTAGCCGGTGACGCTCAGCCCGAGGCGCCAGCACTCAACATGGAGGCCGACGATCGCCCCCAGCTGGGGCCGGACGTACTCGACCCCCGGATGGTCGGGGCCGTCTTCCGTAGCGCCTCCCTCCGCGATGACGTGGTGCGCCATGTACGTCGCACGGGCGGTGACTGTGGCGTACAGCCGCCACTTGTCGCCGGCTCGGGATGCCGGCGGCAGCACGGGGTCGATGGCCACGCCCATCCCCGCGGGGTCGGGAAGGCTCGTGAAGCCCCGCGGCAGGGATCGGCCGATGCGCCATTGCACGAAGGCGTCCGCGAACGTCGCGAGATTGCCGAGGCCGACCAGGGAACACTCCTGTCCAAGACAGATCCGTGATCGCGTGAGGAAGGCCCTCCGGACGGCCGAGGTAATCTCGAC
>JAGOBQ010000331.1 GCA_017999215.1 Thermoanaerobaculia bacterium | reverse complement strand
GGCCCGGCGCCCGTCCCGGACCTCGACGGCGCGAAGCGCCCGGGCGACCCGGACCGCACGGTTCCCCGGAGCCCGTTCGGCCGCCGCGGCGAGCTCCTCGTCCAGATCGCCGCGGACGTCTCCGAAGGCGAGGCCGAGGATCCAGTTCGCGTCGGGGCCCGGGTTCATCCCTTTCCCCTTCATCACGCGCCGGACGAACCGGAGGACCCGGCCCCCCGCCGCGCCCGACTGGTCGACGCGGAACGCCTCGTGCAGCTGCTGCCACGCCGTGGCGTTGTCGCCGTTGAGGAACGCGCTCCCGGCCCGCGTGTAGAGGTCGATGAAGCGGGCCTCCGGCTCGTCGCTCGTGGAGGCGATCTCGCGAGCGATGCCGCCCGCCTCCGCGAGGGCTTCTCGCGTCAGCGTCCCCTTCGTCCGCGTCGTGTCGAGGGCGCGGTAGGCCCCCTCCACGCGCGTGTCGAGCGACCACTGCCCCCCGTCGACGAGCGCCTCGCGGCGCGGCAGCGACGGGTCGGCCGATACGACCGCTCCGGCGTCCCGCGATCCGGCCTCGAGCTTCGAGAGCGCGCTGCCCGAGTCCGCCGCCCCCTTGCGGTCCTTGCCCGCGAACGTGTCGGGGCTCGCCGCGGCGCCGGAGGGCTGCTCGGCCACCTGGCCCATCGGACGGCTCTCCTCGGCCGGGACGCTCGTGGGCGGCTCGGCGCCCGGCGCGACCGGTGCGGAATCGGAGCCGGCCGTCGAAGGCGTCCCGTTCCCGGCGCTTCCGAAGACCTCGGAAGGCGCGCCGGTGGAGGCCGCCGCCTCAGTCGTGGCCGCAGCGGAGGGAGCCGTCTCCGATCCCAGGTTCGCGAGCGCCGCCGGCTCCCCGTTCGGGGCGGTCGGCCCGGCGTCCCGGCCGAGCCGGGACCAGGCGAGCCATCCGCCTCCCCCGAGGATCACCACACCGAGGACGCCCGCCGCGGCGAGGAGCGCGGGACTCTTCCCCGGCTTCGCGGGGGCCGCGGGCGGAGGAGGAGGCATCGAGGCGGCCGCGGCCATCGCCGTGTCGGGGCTGGAGATCCCCGCCGCCGCCACGACTCCGGCTCCCGCCGTCGCGACGGTCGGCAGGTCGGCCGCCGCGCGCGCGCCTCCCGTCTCGAGGACCGTCGGGGCGCCGTGGATCGTCGGCGCTCCGGGCGGGGGCGGGGGCACCGCCCGGACCGGCGCTGAGGCGGCGACCGGCGAGCCGAGCGAGAGGCCGAAGACCTCCGCGAGCGCTTCGACGAGCTCGGTGCAGCTCCCGTAGCGCCGCCAGGCGTCCTTGGCGAGGGCGCGCGTCAGGACGTCGTCCACGCCCGGCGGAAGGCCGCCGACGAAGGACGTCACCGGCTCCGGCGGGACGCTGACGTGCTGGTGGAGGACGCCGAGCGGCGTGTCGGCCTTGAACGGCACCCGCCCCGTCAGCATCTCGAACGCGATGCAGGCAAGGGCGTACTGGTCGGCCCGCGCGTCGAGGGCCTTCCCCATCGCCTGCTCCGGCGCCATGTACGACGGCGTCCCCATGACGGTGCCGGTCGCCGTCAGCCCCGAGACGGAGTCGGCGCTGCGGGCGAGGCCGAAGTCGGCGAGCAGCGGCCGGCCCGAGGTGTCGAGGAGGACGTTCCCCGGCTTCACGTCGCGGTGGAGGATCCCCTTGGCGTGAGCGTGGTCGAGCGCGGCGGCGATCGCCGCGAGCCACGGCACGGCCCGCGCGGGAGGGACCGGCCCGGTGATCCGCTCCTTGAGGGAGCCGCCGGAGACGAGGGGCATGACGAGGTACGAGACCTCCTTCCCCTCGAGGGGCGCCGTCCCGAAGTCGTAGACGGCGAGGATGTTCGGGTGCTCGAGCCCCGCCACGAGGCGCGCCTCGCGGAGGAACCGCTCGGCGAACGTCGGGTCCGCCGCAATCGGGTCGTGGATGACCTTTACCGCGACGGTGCGATGGAGGGTCTGGTCCTCGGCTCGCCAGACTTCCGACATGCCGCCGGTGCCCGCGCGCTCGAGGAGGCGATAGCGGCCCAGGAGGGTTCCAGGTGTCACGGCCATGGCGTCCTCGTTTCGGCGAAGAGGATACGACCATCGGGACGCCTTCGAATGCGAACCGCGTCACGCATCCGGGCGATCCGGCCGGCTCCGGCCGGCCCCTTCCGCTGCCGCTAGAGCGGGTCGGCCACGTCCGCCCCGGCGAGCGCGCCCCAGAGGGCGATCGAGCCGGGGCCTCCGCGCGCGGCGTCGTCGAGCGCCTCCTCGGCGCGCGAGAGGAGGCTCGCGGTGTCGAAGGCGTCCTCGGGGTAGGCGGCGAGGC
Source organism: Thermoanaerobaculia bacterium (assembly GCA_017999215.1). GTDB lineage: Bacteria > Acidobacteriota > Thermoanaerobaculia > UBA5066 > UBA5066 > UBA5066. The sequence continues at coordinate 2,872 of JAGOBQ010000331.1, read as the reverse complement.
CGAGCGTCAGGGAGAAGCGAAGGCCGGTCGCCTCGAGGCGCGTGTCGCGGAACGAGGCGAAGTTCTTCGCGATCGCCTCGGCCGCCCGCTGCGCCGTCGGCTTGTCGGCGTCGAAGATCAGGATCCAGAAGCGGTCGCCCTTCCCCCGGCCGACGATGTTCACCGACCGCGTCGCGCGGACGAGCTGGGCGGCGATCTTCGGAAGGAGGGCGTCCCCGTACGGCATCCCGAAGCGTCGCGCGGCCTCGTCCAGCCCGTCGATCCTCACGTGGGCGACCGAGAGCGGCAGGCCGCTCCGCTCCGCGCGCTTCATCTCCGACTCCAGCCTCTTGACGATCGCCCCCTGGTTGTAGAGGCCGGTGGCGCCGTCCCGCTCGGTCTGCTGCTCGATGATCTTCATGAGCCGCGAGTTGTGGAGCGCGACCGCAGCGGTGTCGGCGAGGAGCGAGAGCCGGCCCGCGAGCTCGGCGGGCCACGGCCCCCCCGGCGAGCGGAAGGCGAACGTGAGGACGCCGATCTGCTCGTCCTGGAAGAGGAGCGGCGCCGCGATGGCCCGGAGCCCGCTGGTCGCGCCGCCGCCCGGGTAGAGCGTCCCGATCTCCGCCTCGTCGACGAGGATCAGCGACTTCTCGGCCCAGGCGCGGACGACCGGGTGCCCGGAGCTCTCGGTCGGGACGTGCCGTGCGGCGTCCCCGGACGGGTCGCTCCCGCCCTGGGCGAGGACCCGCAGCGACTTCGTCTGGGCGTCGACGTCCCAGAAGAGAGCGCTCTCTCCGGCGAGGAGCGAGACGGCGTGCTCGCAGAGGGCGTGCTTGATGCGCGGACCGTCGAAGGTGGTCGCGAACGCGCGTCCGACCTCCCGAAGGCGGTCGAGGAAGCGGTACGAGTCGCGCTCGCGCTGCAGCAGGCGCGCGGACGTGACCGCGTGGGAGGCCTCCGCCGCGACGGCCTGGAAGGCGCGCAGGAGCGGCGGGTCGAAGGCCCACGGCCGACCGGCGCCCACGCCGGCCAGGACGCCGAGGAACTCCCCGTGTGACACGAGCGGGACCGCGACGAGGCCGAGGGGGCGCGGGAGCTCCTTCGCCGCACCCGGGACCGGGACGAGCGTCGGACCGTCCGCGTCGAGCGCGACGTCGGAGAGGAGGACCGAGGCGTCCGGGTCGGCGAGGCGGTCGACGAGCGCACGCGGGACCGCTCCTTCGACGGCCGGAGCGCTCCCTCCGTCGGGCGTCCAGACGCTCGAGGGAGGCCGCCCCCCGTCGAAGGAGCGGACCTGCATGACGCAGAGGTCGAGGGCGAGGCCGGCGCCCGTCTCCTCGACGGCCTTCGCGAGGATCGTCTCGAGGTCGTTCAGCCCGGAGAGCGCCGCGTGGACCCGGTTGACGAACGTGACGTGCTCGGCCGTCCGCCGCTCCACCTCGATGAGGCGCGCCCGCTCGAGGGCTCCCGCGGCGAGGCGGGCGAGCTCCTTCACGAGGCGCATTTCCTGCGCGGTCAGGACGAACGCCCCGCGCCGCGACATCGTCAGGAAGCCGAAAACGGTCTCTCCCTGCTCGATCGGGATCGCGAGGCGGCGCTTGCGCCGCGGGCCCTTGCTGTCGTCGCCGGCGTCGTCGTCGAAGGCGGGGCCGTGCGCGGCGAGCGCCCGGACGAGGATCTCGTCGTCGCCGATCGGCAGGCGCCGGCCCGGGACGAACCCGCCGGTCGTGCCGGGAGAAGTTCCCTGGGCGAGGATGCTCTCGACCTCCCCCTTCTCGGGGTGATAGCGCCAGGCGCGCACCTGGTCGAATTCCAGCTGGCGCTGGAGCGAGGCCGCGGTGAGCCGGACGACCTCGTCGGCGTTCAGCGTGTGGAGCGCGCCGGAGGCGAGCTCGAAGAGCGCGACGGCTTCCTCGCGGCGCTTCACGAGCGTCGCCACGCTCCGCTCGCGCTCGAGGATCCGGCCGAGGATCCGGGCGAACTCGCGGATCCCGTCGTCGACCTCCACGCCCTTTCCCGCCGATTGCGCGAGCGCCACGCCGAACGCGCCGCTCACCTGCTCGCCCGTCTTCACGGCGGCGCCGAGGAAGACGAGGCCCGACTCGGCGACCCGCCCGTCGCGCCCCTCGGAGAGGAGGTTCTCGAGCGCCCGGGCGAGCCGCTGCTCGGCCGCCGTCGACACGATCGAGGTGCCGGCGCGGCTCATCGGCGGGGCGCCGCCGGCCGGGGGGAGCGCGGCCGCGACGGCGTCGCAGAAGCGGAGCGCCGGGTCGAGGGCGGCGCCGATCGACTCGTCGAGGAACCGGCCCTCGGCGAGGACGGCGTCGAACGCCTTCAGGAGGGCGAGGTCACGGGCGGTCGGCACGGCGGCAACGTTCTCCGGAGATTGCTCGGGTCCGAATCATAGCCGGGAACGGCGGCGGTGCGCCGACACCCGGCTCAGATCGCGGCGGCTTCGCCCTCCGTCTCGACGCGGCGAGCCCCGAAAAGCCCCTGGGTCACGAGGAGGAGCATCCCGACGTCCCGGAGGAGGACGATCCACATGTCCCGGAACCGTTCCTCCCGGGTCAGGTTCGCGGCCGCCACGTCGAAGCAGCCGCAGTCGATGGCGTTCCCGCGGAGGAGGTTGAACGAGATCGCCACGATAAAGACGACGAGGAGGACCCCGACGAGCGCGGCCGCCGTCTTCCGCCAGATCCCGGCGATGAGCGCAACGCCCATCAGCAGCTCCGCCCACGGGAGGACGAGCGCCATCGCGTTCACGAGCGGGCCCGGGACCATCTTGTAGTTGTAGACCATGTGCGCGAAGCCGGGCGGATCGGCGATCTTCGGGAGCGCCGCGACGACGAAGAAGAGGCCCAGGGCGATCTGCGTTCGGACCGTCAGCCAGGGA
>JAGOBQ010000332.1 GCA_017999215.1 Thermoanaerobaculia bacterium | reverse complement strand
CTGGCCCGCCTGCCTCACCTCGGGCCTCAGCTTCGCGATCACGCAGTTCCTCGTCTCGAACTTCCACGGCCCCTGGGTCGTCGACATCGCCGGCGCCATCGTCTCGATGGGGGCGACTGTCCTCCTCCTGAAGTTCTGGCAGCCGAAGAAGACGTGGACGTTCGACCACGAGAACCACGCCGAGAGAGCCGCCGAGGCCGCGGCCCGTCCGGTCCACACATCGAAGCGGGCGCTCATGGCGTGGATGCCCTGGATCCTCCTCTCCGTCTTCGTCTTCGCGTGGGGCCTCCCGCAGGTCAAGGACGTCCTCAACGGCGGCAAGAAGGACTCCCCGAACGTCCTCAAGGGCGTCTCGATGCTGAAGTGGGAGGTCCCCGGCCTCCACAAGGCGGTCATCAAGGCGCCGCCCGTCGTCAAGGCGGAGAAGCCCGAAGAAGCGGTCTTCACGTTCAACTGGCTCTCCGCCACCGGGACGAGCCTCCTCCTCTCCGGCATCGTGAGCGGCCTCCTCCTCGGGTTCTCGCTCAAGGAGATCGCGAAGGTCTTCTGGGGGACCCTGATGAGGGTGAGGATCTCGCTCCTCACCATCGGAGCGATGCTGGCCCTCGGCTTCTCGACGCGCTACGCCGGCCTCGACGCGACGATGGGTCTCGCGTTCGCCTCGACCGGGTTCCTCTTCCCGTTCTTCTCCCCGCTCCTCGGGTGGCTCGGCGTCGCGCTCACGGGGAGCGACACGTCGTCGAACGTCCTCTTCGGCGGGCTGCAGATGATCAGCGCCGAGAAGCTCGGCATCAACCCGATCCTCGCGGCCGCGGCCAACAGCAGCGGCGGCGTCATGGGGAAGATGATCGACGCGCAGAGCATCGTCGTGGCGAGCGTCGCGACGAACCAGCAGGGCCAGGAAGGGACGATCCTCCGGTACGTCTTCTGGCACTCGGTCGTCCTCGCGTGCCTCGTCGGGGTGCTCGTCTTCCTGCAGGCCTACGTCTTCCCCTGGATGATCCCGACCGTCGAAGCGGTCGCGAAGTGAGGCGCCCGATGAAGCTCGTTACGACGCTCGCCCGCGCCGCGGCCGCCGCCGCGCTCGCCGCCGCCTTCCTCCCGTCGCCGGCCGCGGCGCAGGCCGTGATCAAGGTCAACGAGAACGTCAACTTCAAGCTCGGTTTCCAGTTCCAGGGCTGGGCCGACTGGAGCCAGAGCGCCGCGACGGGCGGCTACGCCCAGAACCTCTTCGCGCGCCGCGCCCGCCTCCTCGTCGGAGGCCAGGTCGCGAAGGACGTCACGTTCTTCTTCCAGACCGACAGCGGAAACCTCGGGAAGGTGAACCCGGCCGGCGCCAAGCAGACGAACACCGGCTTCGTCATCCAGGACGCCTTCGTCTCCTGGAAGCTGAACGACGCGCTCACGCTCGAGGCGGGGCACTTCCTCGTCCCGCTCAGCCGGAACGTCCTCCAGTCGACCCTCTCGTTCTTCACGCTCGACATCAGCCCGGCCTCGACGGTCATGGCCGGCCCGACGCAGACGAACGGCCTCCGCGACAACGGCTTCCAGGCGAAGGGGTACCTCGTCGACGGCGGGCGGCTGGAGTACCGCGCCGCCGTGATGCAGGGCGTGCGCGATTCCGCCTCGCGCAACTCGTTCCGAACGGCCGGCTACCTCCAGTACAACTTCTTCGAGACGGAGCGCGGCTACGTCTTCGCGGGGACGAACCTCGGGAAGAAGAAGGTCGTCAACGTGAGCGCCGGCTTCGACGTCCAGAAGGACTACCGGGCCTTCAGCGGCGACGTCTTCGCGACGATCCCGGTCGCGAAGGGAGACGAGGTCGGCGGCCAGGTCCAGCTCATCCGTTACGACGGCGGCGACTTCCTCGCGTCGATCCCGAAGCAGGACGACCTCCTCGTCGAGGCGGCCTACTACCTCTCCGCGGCGAAGGTCCAGCCGTTCGTCAAGTACGAGAGCCAGGCGTTCGCAAACGCCGCCGACGAGGCAAAGGACGTGGAGCGTTTCGGCGGCGGGCTGAACTGGTACGTCTCGGGCCAGAACTTCAAGCTCACGGCCCAGTACCTCCGGGTCGAGCCGAAGAGCTCGGCCGTGAAGCCGACGAACCAGTTCACGGTCCAGCTCCAGGCGTTCTACTTCTGACCTCGGGCGGAGCGGCGCCGGCGGGGGAGAATCCCCCCGGCGCCGCGCACGCCGCCCAGGAGGGCCTCGCATGACGACCGCCCCGGATGGCTCCACGGTCCCCGCGTCCGGCATGCCGGCCTCGCCGGCGGGGCTTCGCACCGCCCTCGAGCGGATCGCCGCGCCCGAGCGCGTTCTCGATCGACCCCTGGACCGGATCGCGTTCGCCTCGGACGCGAGCTTCTACCGCCTGATCCCGAAGGCCGTCGTCCTCGCGCAGTCGGTCGAGGAGGTCGCCGCGCTCTTCCGGCTCGCGCGCGAGACGAAGGTGCCCGTGACGCTCCGCGCCGCGGGGACCTCTCTCTCGGGGCAGGCCGTCACCGACGGGCTCCTCGTCGAGGTCGCGCGCCACTGGCGGACGGTGAAGGTCGAGGACGGAGGGAAACGCTTCCGGACGCAGCCGGGCGTCATCGGCGCCTCCGTGAACAACGCGCTCAGGCCCTACCGCGTCAAGATGGGGCCCGACCCCGCCTCCATCAACACGTGCACGATGGGAGGGATCCTCTCGAACAACTCGAGCGGCATGTGCTGCGGCGTGACGCAGAACGCCTACCACACGCTCGAGTCGCTCACGTTCCTCCTCCCCTCGGGGACGCGGATCGACACGGCGGCCCCCGACGCCGACGCGCGCTTCCGCGCGGCCGAGCCGGCCCTCTGGCAGGGGCTCCTCGATCTGAAGGCCGAGCTCGAAGCCGACCCGGAGCTCGTCGCCCGCATCCGGTCGAAGTACCGGATGAAGAACACGACCGGCTACTCGCTGAACGCCTTCCTCGACTTCGAGAAGCCCGTCGAAATCTTCCGGAACCTCCTGGTCGGCGCGGAAGGGACCCTCGCCTTCATCGCGGAGGCCGTTCTCTCGACCGTACCGGACCTTCCCGTCAAGTACACGGGCCTCCTCCTCTTTCCGACGATGCACGCGGCCTGCGCGGCGATCGTCCCGCTCCGCGACTCGGGCGCGAAGGCGCTCGAGCTCCTCGACCGCGCCTCGCTCCGGTCGGTCGAGAGCCAGCCGGGGATCCCCCCCTCCATCCGGACGCTCCCCGACGGCGCCGCGGCGCTCCTCGTCGAGTACCAGGCGGGGGACGAGGCCGAACGGGCGGCTCTCGAGGCCGTCGCTGGCGCGGCTGTCGCGCCGCTCTCGCTCCTCGAGCCCGCCCGCTTCACGCACGACGCCACGGAGCAGGCGCTCCTCTGGAAGGTCCGGCAGGGGACGTTCCCCTCCGTCGGCGCGGCGCGGAAGAGCGGGACGACCGTCCTCATCGAGGACGTCGCGTTCCCGATCGAGCACCTCGCCGACGCCGCCGTCGACCTGACACGGCTCTTCGCGAAACACGGCTACCCGGAGGCGATCCTCTTCGGCCACGCCAAGGACGGGAACCTCCACTTCGTCATCACGCAGTCGTTCAACGACCCGGCGGCCGTCGAGAAGTACGCCCGCCTCATCGAGGACGTCGTCGAGCTCGTCGTGAAGAAGTACGACGGGGCGCTCAAGGCCGAGCACGGCACCGGGCGGAACATGGCGCCGTTCGTCGAGACGGAGTGGGGCCCGGACGCCTACGCCGTGATGAAGCGGCTGAAGGCGCTCTGCGATCCCGAAGGCATCCTGAACCCGGGCGTCCTCCTGAACGCCGACCCTCTCTGCCACCTGAAGGACGTCAAGCCGATGCCGACCGTCGAGGACGAGGTCGACAAGTGCATCGAGTGCGGCTATTGCGAGCCGAAGTGCCCGAGCCGCGAGCTGACGCTCACTCCCCGCCAGAGGATCGTCCTCCGCCGCGAGATGACCCGCCTCGAGGCGGAGGGGACGAACGCGCCGCTCCTCGCGGCGCTCGAGGCCGAGTTCCCGTACGCCGCGGTCGACACCTGCGCCGTCGACGGCCTCTGCGCGACGGCCTGCCCGGTCTCGATCGACACGGGCCAGCTGACGAAGAGGCTGCGGAAGGCACGGCACTCGGCACGGGCGCGGAAGCTCGCGCTCGCGATCGCCCGCCGCTTCGCGACGGTCGAGCCGCTCCTCCGGACCGGCCTCCGCGCGGGACACCTCGTCCAGTCGCTCCTGGGCGCCGGCGCGATGGCGGGGATCACGCGGGCGATGCGGGCGGTCGTCGGGAAGCCGTTCCCTCAGTGGAGCGCCGAGATGCCGCGGGCCGCGAAGGCCGCGCGCCCGGCGACGACGAAGGCCGGCGCGGCCGCGGTCTACTTCCCGGCCTGCATCTCGAGGACGATGGGGGCTCTCCCGGGCGAGCCGAACGAGACCTCGCTCATGGAGGCGTTCGTCGAGGTCGCAAGGCGGGCCGGGACGCCGGTCTTCATCCCGGAGGACGTCGAGGGCGTCTGCTGCGGCGTCCCCTTCTCCTCGAAGGGGTACACGGAGGCGAACGCCTTCGCGGCGAACCGGGCGATCGAGCGCTTCTGGGCCTGGTCCGACGAGGGGCGGCTGCCGGTCGTCGTCGACACGAGCCCCTGTACGTACGGCGTCAAGGGAAGCCGACCGAACCTCACGCCCGAGAACCAGGCGCGGTTCGACCGGCTGACGATCCTGGACGGCGTCGCCTTCACGCACGACACGCTCCTCCCGAAGCTCGCCGCGAAGCGGAAGTCGGGGCCGGTCGCCCTTCACCCGGTCTGCTCGCTCACGAAGATGAACCTCGGGGCGAAGCTCGAGGGGATCGCCCGCTTCTGCAGCGACGACGTCACCGTCCCGCTCACGGCGGGCTGCTGCGCTTTCGCGGGGGACCGCGGCTTCCTCCACCCCGAGCTGACGGCCTCGGCGACGAAGCACGAGGCGGCCGAGGTGAAGGCGAAGGGGTGCGAGGAGCACCTCTCGAGCAGCCGGACGTGCGAGATCGGGATGACGCGCGCGACCGGCGAGATCTACCGGTCGTACGTGTTCCTGCTCGAGAGGGTGACGCGGGCCTGAGCCCGCCGCCCGCCGAGGCGCCGGGCGGGAGCGCTCCCGCCCGGCTCAGACGTCGACGACCGTCCCCTCGTAAAAGCCGTCGAGCGTCTGCCGG
>JAGOBQ010000330.1 GCA_017999215.1 Thermoanaerobaculia bacterium | reverse complement strand
GTAGAGCGCCGGGTCGCGCAGGTTGATGTTCGGGGAGGCCATGTCGATCTTCGCCCGGAGCGTCCGCGAGCCGTCGGCGAACTCGCCGGCGCGCATCCGGCGGAAGAGGTCGAGGTTCTCCTCGACCGGGCGGTCGCGGAACGGGCTGTTCTTCCCCGGCTCGGTCAGCGTGCCGCGCGTGGCGCGGACCTCGTCGGCCGTCAGGTCGCAGACGAACGCCTTCCCACGCCGGATCAGCTCCTCGGCGAAGTCGTAGAGCCTGCCGAAGTAGTCCGACGCGTAGAACTTCCCGTTCCAGTCGAATCCGAGCCATTTCACGTCGGCCTCGATCGCGTCGACGTACTCGACGTCCTCCTTGAGCGGGTTCGTGTCGTCGTAGCGGAGGTTGCAGGTCCCCCCGTACTCCTTCGCGACGCCGAAGTTGAGGCAGATCGACTTGGCGTGGCCGATGTGGAGGTAGCCGTTCGGCTCGGGCGGGAAGCGGGTCGCGATCTTCGAGTGCTTTCCCGTCGCGAGGTCGTCCTCGACGATCTCGCGGATGAAGTCCTTGCCGGCGGTCTCGGGGGCGGGGGTCGTCGTCTCTTCCATCGGGTGCCTCAGCTCGGGGTCCCGCCCTCGATGCGCGCCGCGAGCGCGAGGACGCGCCGGCGGGTCGCCTCGAGGCCGAGGACCTCGATCATCTCGAAGAGGGGCGGGGAGGCGAGCGTGCCGGTCAGCGCGAGGCGGACCGGCTGGGCGAGGTCGCCGAGCTTGACACCCGCCTCGGCGGCGAGGGCTCGGGCGGCCTCCTCGATCCCGGCGTGAGTGAGGGCGGGGATGGCCGCGATCTTCTCGAGGAACGTGCGGAGGAGCGGCGCGTTCGCCGGCCTGCCGAACTTCTTCAGCCCGGCGGCGTCGTAGTCGGCCGGGTCCTCGACCCACGAGGAGAGCCCCTGCGCGAGCTCGACGAGCGTCTTCGCCCGCGGCTTCTGCAGCGGAAGGGCGCGAAGGAGCGTCTCGTCGGAGCAGGAGGCCGGCACGCCGAACGGCTTCACGAGCGTCAGGAGGCGCGCCTCGGGGACGTCCTGCAGGTACTGGCCGTTCAGCCAGGCGAGCTTCTCGTGGTCGAAGCGCGAGGGGGAGGGGCCGATCCGCTCGAGCGAGAAGAGGGAGGCCATCTCGTCCATCGTCATCCGCTCGCGGTCCTCGCCGGGCGACCAGCCGAGGAGGGCGAGGAAGTTGACGAGCGCCTCGGGGAGGAGCCCCTGCGCCCGGAACTCCTCGGCGCCGGCCGCGCCGTGCCGCTTGCTGAGCTTCTTGCCGTCGGGGCCGAGGATCATCCCGAGGTGGGCGAACTTCGGCGCCTCGGCGCCGAGCGCGCGGAAGAGGGCGACGTGCTTCGGCGTGTTCGCGAGGTGGTCGACGCCGCGGATGACGTGGGTGATCCCCATCGCGACGTCGTCGACGCAGACGGAGAAGTGGTACAGGGGATGGCCGTCGGATCGCGTCAGGACGAAGTCGTCGAGCGCGCCGGCCGGGAACTCGGCGCGCCCCTGGACGACGTCGTCGACGACGATCGGCTCGTCGGGCATCTTCAGCCGGAGGACGAACGGCTCGCCCGCCGCGGCGCGCCGGTCCGACTCGGCCTTCGGAATGTCGCGCCCGGCGCCCGAGTAGCGGAACGTCTCGCCCTGCGCCTCGGCCGCCTTCCGCGCCGCCTCGAGCTCCTCGGGAGTCTCGAACGCGCGGTAGGCCTTCCCCTCGGAAAGGAGCCTCTCGGCCGCCTCCCGGTAGAGGTGGGTCCGGTCGCTCTGGTGGTACGGCCCCTCGTCCCAGGTCATCCCGAGCCAGGTCATCGCCTCGAGGATCTGGTCGACGAGCTCGGGCCTGTTCCGGTCGACGTCGGTGTCCTCGATCCGGAGGATGAATGTCCCGCCGTGGCGGCGGGCGAAGAGCCAGTTGTAGAGGGCGGTGCGGGCCCCGCCGACGTGGAGGGAGCCGGTGGGGGAGGGGGCGAAGCGGACGCGCGGGGCCGGACTCATCGGTCGGGGATGATAGCTGCCCGGGTCCGGCAGGCCCGTATCATCGCCGGCCGTGAGCGCTCCGGACCTCCCGCGCCGCGAGGCGCTCCTCGCCGACTCCGCCCTCGTCCTCGTGACGGCGATCTGGGGCTCGACGTTCGTCGTCAACGAGTTCGTCCTCAAGGACACGCCGCCGCTCCTCTTCCTCGCCCTTCGCTACGGGCTCGCCGCGGCCCTCCTCGTCCTCCTCGCCCGGGGGCGACGCCGGACCCCGGGGGTCGTCCGCGACAGCGCCCTCATCGGCTTTCTCCTCGCCTTCGGCATCGGCTGCCAGCTCGTCGGGCAGCTCTTCACGACCGCTTCCAAGGCGGCCTTCATCACGGGCCTCTCGGTGCCTCTGACGGCCGTGGCCGCGTGGGTCCTGCACCGGCAGGTGCCGTCGGGCTCGAACCTCGCCGGGCTCGTCCTGGCGGCCGGGGGCTTCGGGCTGATGACGTGGCCAGCCGGGGCGGCGGGCCTCGACCCGGGAGACCTCCTCGTCCTCGTGACGGCCCTGACCTACGCGGTCATCATCGTGGAGCTGGGCGTCGCCGCGCCGAAGCACGACGTGAGGGTCTACACGGCCGGGCAGATCGCCTTCGCGTTCGCGGGCGTCCTCCTCGGACGCCTCCTCGTGACCCCGTTCCTGGGCCGCCCGGAGGCCTTCTTCGCCGCGGAGGCGCGCCCCCTGCTCTTCTCGAAGGAGCTCCTCCTGGCCGTCCTCTGGATGGGCCTTCTGGCGTCGGTCGTCTCCTCGCTCGTCCAGACCTGGGCGCAGGCGCGGATGCCCGCCGTCCACGCCGCGGTCATCTTCGCGCTCGAGCCGGTCTTCACGGCCGTCTTCGCGGCCGCGACGCTCGGGGAACGGCTCTCGCCGCGGGAGTGGTGGGGGGGCGCGCTCGTCCTCCTCGGCATCGTCGTGTCGGAGCTGCGCCTCCGGAAATAGCAGCGGGGCTCAGGGCGGGCTGGCTCCGGCCGCCCCGGCCGGAGAGAATGCCGGCCGAAGGAGCCGTCCATGAAGAGACTCGCCACGCTCGCAGCCGCCGGCCTGCTGGCCGCCTCGCCGCTCCTCGCGGGCGAGGAGCCGAAGCCGCTCGCGGCCGGAGACCCCGCCCCCTCCTTCTCTCTCCCGGGGTCGGACGGGAAGACGCACGCCCTCGCCGACTACGTCGGCAAGAAGGCCGTCGTCCTCGCCTGGTTCCCGAAGGTCTTCACCGGAGGGTGAACGATGGAATGCAAGTCGCTCCGTGAGAGCGGCGAGGAGCTCCGGTCGTTCGACGTCGCGTACTTCGCGGCGAGCGTCGACCCGATCGAGGAGATCACGAAGTTCGCGAAGTCGCTCGACGCCGACTACCCGATGCTCGCGGACGCGGACGGGGCCGTCGCGAAGGCGTACGGCGTCGCCCACCCGGAGAAGGGCTACCCGCGGCGCTGGACGTTCTACGTCGGCAAGGACGGGAAGCTGCTCCACGTGGACCGCGAGGTGAAGGCGGGGACGGCCGGTCCCGACATGGCGAAGCGGCTCGCCGAGCTGGGCGTTCCGAAGCGGGAGAAGTGAACGGGCGGGGAGGGCCGCTTCGCGGCGGCCCTCCCCGCGTCCGGCTCACTCGAGGCCGAACGTCAGCGTGTAGGCGTAGCCGGTCCGCCCGACGACGAGGACGAGGCCCGACCGGGCCCAGCCGCGTTCGACCGCCTTGGCGACGTCGTCCAGCGTCGAGACCCTCTTTCCGTTCACGGCGAGGAGAGAGTCCCCTCTCTCGAGCCCCTTCCGGTCGGCCGGCGACTCGCGGGCCACGGAGGTGAGGAAGAGACCGCCCCGGGCCTGGGCGACCGAGATCCCGATCTCGCGGCGGAGCACCTCGAGGCCGAGGTCCTCCGGGGCGCGGGCGACCCCGAGGGAGAGCTTGCGGAGCTCGCCGGCACGGCGCGCCTCGACGGGGACCGACTGGCCGGGAGGGACCGAGGCGAGCAGCGTGTCGAAGTCCTCCCGCGACTCGACGGGGCGGCCGTTCAGGGAGACGACGACGTCGCCGGGCTCGAGGCCGGCCTCCTCGGCGGGGGAGGCGGGATAGACGGAGCGGACGCGCATCCCGAGGCCGCGCGAGCTCGGCCGCCCGCGCTCGGGCGTCACCGTCGTCCCGCGGATGCCGACCCAGACCGGCTTCACCTCGCCGAAGCGAAGCAGGTCGTCGACGATCCGGCGGACCCGCTCCACCGGGATCGCGAAGCCGATCGTATTCGCGCCGCCGACGATCGCCGTGTTGATTCCGATCAGCTCGCCCAGGACGTTGCAGAGCGCGCCGCCCGAGTTGCCCGGGTTGATCGCCGCGTCGGTCTGGATGAAGTCGGTGTACGTCCGCGTCTCGCCGCTCACGGTCCGCTGGAGGGCGGAGACGATCCCGGTCGTCACCGTGTTCGAGAGGCCGAACGGGTTCCCGACGGCGATCGCCGTCTCGCCGATCATCAGGTCGCCCGTCGTCCCGAGACGGACCGGCTTCAGCCCCTTCCCGTCGACCTTGAGGACCGCGAGGTCGTTGTCGGCGTCGGCGCCGAGGACCTCCGCCTCGAGCTCGCGTCCGTCGGAGGTCGTCACGAAGATCCGGGAGGCGCCCGAGACGACGTGGTCGTTCGTGACGACGATGCCGGACGCGTCGAGGACCACGCCGGAGCCGAGCGACTCGGAGCGTCGGCCGCGGTCGCCCGGAACGCCGAAGAACTCCTGGAACGGAGTCGACCGGCGCTGCACGAGGCGCTCGGCCGAGATGTTCACGACGGACGGGCCGATCTGCTCGACCGCTCTCACGATCGAGCTTCGGCGGGGATCGTCCTCCGGGCGGCGGGTCTCGGGAGCTCCCCTCTGGGCGAGGGCCGTCGTGGCGGAAAGGAGGATCGCGGCGGCGGCGAACGTGTGTCTTGACATTCTGAGATTCGGCCTCAAAATAATGTTAGTAAAGTAGAACGGAGATTTCAAGATTCTTAACCTCAGGCAAAGGAAGGCGATCGAAGCGATGGTCGAGATCGGTTCGGACCCGGGACGCGACCGGAGCGCCGCCGAAATGGCAGGCCTTCTGGCCCTATCGCGAGAATCGGTCCACCAGCTCCTCGCGCCCTACGTCCGCGCGGGACTCCTCGTTGCCGTGCGGACGTAGGGCGCGAGGA
>JAGOBQ010000329.1 GCA_017999215.1 Thermoanaerobaculia bacterium | reverse complement strand
GCCCTCGCCCGGGAAGATCTCCCTGTGAACTGAGGTAGGAGATGCACGGGGTGATCGGCCGATTCGACATACTCCGCACCAGCAAGAACACTGCGCTTCGAGAGGTATCCAGTCTCTGGACGAAGCCGTTCCTCGACGTGAATCCCTTCCGCTACCGGGTAGCACAGGAGGGACTGTTCTTCGACTTGTCCGAGCTCGAGCCAGGACGCGCCGACAGCTCGAAAGGCTCCGATGCAGCTCCTGCGGGCTCGGCGAAACCTTCCTCGAAGCGGTCGCGGTGATCGCGAGGCTTCGAGTGCCTTTCGATCTCGAGGTCCCGTGAACTCATCGACGGCCGACCATGAAGATCCCGCTACCAGATTCCATCCTGGGGCCGAACACCTTCGCCGATTTCGAGGCCTCCCCCGGTTCGTCTGGAGCAGATCTTCTCGTCTACGTCGGTGGTGCCGTCTCCCCGAGTGAGTACTTTGCCCGGCGAGAGTCCTCGCCGACCGCCCTCCTGACTCTCCTTCGACCGGACGGAGCGCGTCACTCGGCGCTCGCGCTCTCGTACTCTCCGTCGCTTCCGGGCCGACCCGAGGACGCCCGGGAGGCCTTTCTCGATCACTTCCATTACGAGGTGCTGCCAGCTCTGCCGATTCGACCCGACCGTCTGGCCGTCATCGGGTTTTCCCTCGGAGCGGCTCTGGCCGTCCTCCTCGCGCGCGCCAATGTCCGACGGGTGGTCCGGCTTGCGACCGTGGGGGCGGTCGGAGCGGCCGAGGCGCTCTCGTTGGAGTCAGCCCCCCTCGGACCGCTCAGCTGTCCGGTGCGGGTCGCGTGGGGCACCGAGGATCCGTGCCTGCCGCATTCGCTCCGGTTCGTGGAGGCGCTGGAGGTGGCCGGACTCCGGTATGACGCCGACACCTCCCCGGGCGGACACGCCTTCCCGGACTACGTCGCGAACGGCCTCCTGCCGGCCGCCGTGGCGTTCGCGGCGCAAGGGCTCTCGAGGTCCTGCTGAGGTCGTTCCGGGAGAGGCGCAGAGCCCAAGGGCTACCCCTTCCTGTTTCCGGGGCCCTTGGGCTACGTGTGGGCAACCTTCGCCGGGACGATTTCGGGCACTTTCTCGTAAGTCATTGCCGGAGGAGGGACTCGAACCCTCACGGCCCTTCGGGGCCCGGGGCTTTTAAGGCCCCTGCGTCTGCCATTCCGCCACTCCGGCCCGGTCGTCCCGGACGGTCGATCGTAGACCGGGAGGCGCCCGGCCCCGAAAAGAGAACCGCCGCGCCCGGAGACGCGGCGGCGGTTTCAGTCTGGAGGCGACGGTCGGATTCGAACCGACGAATGAGGCTTTTGCAGAGCCTTCCCTTAACCACTTGGGTACGTCGCCCTGGGAGGCGGATTCTAGCAGCGGGCGATCCGGGGGACCAGACGCCCTCCCGGGGTCAGGCGTTCCGCTTCAGGACGTCCTTCGCGATCGTCGAGAGCTGCATGTACGACGTCCCCTCGTAGATCTTCCCGATCTTCGCGTCGCGGTACATCTTCTCGAGCGGGTAGTCCCTCACGTAGCCGTACCCGCCGAGGAGCTCGAGCCCCTTCGACGTGCAGTACTCCGCGACCTCCGAGGCCTTCAGCTTCGCGATCGCCCCTTCGCGGGCGAACGGCCTGCCGGCCTCCTTGAGGCGGGCGGCGTTGTAGACGGCGAGGCGGGCGCACTCGAGCTCCATGTCCATCCGGGCGAGCTCGTGCTGGATCGCCTGGAACTCGGAGATCGGCTTTCCGAACTGGACCCGGGTCTGGACGTACTTCGCCGAATAGTCGAGGGCCGCGCGGGCGACGCCGAGCATCTGGGCGCCGATCCCGATCCGCCCCTCGTTCAGCGTCTCGATGGCGATCTTGTACCCCTCGCCGACCTTCCCGAGGACGTTCTCCTCCGGGACCTCCAGGTCCTCGAAGGCGAGGGCGAGCGTGGAGGAGGCGCGGATGCCGAGCTTGTCCTCCTTCTTCCCCTTCGTGAAGCCCTTCCAGCCCGACTCCACGACGAAAGCGGTGATCCCCTTGTACCCCTTCGCGAAGTCGACGTTCGCGAAGACGAGGAAGAGCTCGGCCTCGAGGCCGTTCGTGATCCAGAGCTTGCCGCCGTTCAGGACCCAGCGGCCCCCCTTCTTCTCCGCGCGCGTCTTCAGCGCGAAGGCGTCGGAGCCCGACTCCGCCTCCGAGAGGGCGTACGAGCCGACCTTCTCCTTTGCCAGCTGCGGCAGGTACTTCGCCTTCAGCTCGGGCGAGCCCCAGCGGAGGACCGCGTTGTCGACGAGCGTGTTCTGGACGTCGACACAGACCGCGCAGGCGGCATCGACGCGGGCGAGGGCCTCGATGACCGCGATCGAGGTCGTGAAGTTCTGCCCGAGCCCGCCGAACTCCTCCGGGATCTCGATCCCCATCAGGTCGAGCTCGAAGAACTGCCGGACGAGCTCCGGGTCCATCCGGTTCGCAAGGTCCATGGCGAGGGAACGGGGGCCGATCGTCTCGGCGGCGAACTGGTGGACGTTCTCGGCGATCTCCCGCTCGGACTCCGTCAGGATCGACAGGGGCGGGACGACGGGGGCTGCCGCATCGGCTGTGGGCATCGGTCACTCCTTGCCCGGCGAGGATAGAACGAAACGCCGAGGGTCGACCCCGGTCCGGGCCGTCGTCGATCGTCGCAGGAGGACGTCGATCGGCGAGCATCGGACCGACGGCGCGCGGACCGCGCGGAATCGGCGGAGAGACGCGTTCCGCCCCCCTTCCGTCGTTGACGCTCCCCTTCCCCCTCCTATAGACTCCCCCGCGGCTTGCGGAGGGCTCCACGGAGCCGCTCTGGGGGTGCCTGATTTTCCTCGCTCGCCGTCTCAAAGCTTTTTCATCGAATTCACAATCATCGGGTGTGCTTCCTGACAGGATGTACGTGTCCTCAATCGATTTGAGGAGGAGGAAAGGCCATATGGCAAGACTCAGTCGTTCGCGGGTCCGTTGGGCGTCAAGCGTCCTCACGGTCGTCCTTGCCCTGGGCGCCGCCACAGCGGCGATCGCTCAGGAGACCACCGCGCGCATCATCGGCGCGGTCACGATGAAGTCCGACCAGAGCCCGCTCCCGGGCGTCTCGGTCGAGGCGATCCACGTTCCCACCGGCACCCGCTACACGGCCCTCACCCAGGCGAACGGCCGGTACACGATCCTGAACGCCCGCGTCGGCGGTCCGTACACGATCACCGCGACGATCAGCGGCTTCCGCCCGTCGACCCAGAAGGACATCTCCCTCGCGCTCGGCGAGGGCCGGCAGGTGAACTTCGGGCTCGACCTCGAGTCCGTGACCGAGACGATCGTCGTCACGGGAGAGGCGTCGCCGCTCATCACGCCCGACCGCATGGGCTCCGGCACGGCGCTCCCCGAGGAGACGCTCAAGGCCCTGCCCACGATCAACCGGCAGTTCCAGGACATGGCGCGGACGAACCCGTACGTCAACGTCGCGGCCTACGACGAGTCCGGCACGAACATCTCCGTCTCGGGCAAGAACAACCGCTACAACACGATCCAGATCGACGGCGCCGTCAACAACGACCTCTTCGGTCTCGCCGCCACCGGCACGCCGGGCGGTCAGGCTTCGACGCAGCCGATCTCGATGGACTCCATCCAGGAGCTCCAGGTCGTCGTCTCCCCCTACGACGTCAAGCAGGGCGGCTTCACGGGCGGCGCGATCAACGCCATCACCCGCGGCGGGACGAACACGTTCTCCGCCTCCGTCTACGGCTCGAAGCGCAACGAGGACTTCATCGGCAGCAAGGTCCCGCGCGTGAACGACGACCCGAAAGACAGCCCGTACGCGATGTTCGACTACGACCAGTACGGCGCCCGGATCGGCGGCCCGATCCTGAAGGACAAGCTCTTCTTCTTCCTCAGCGGCGAGAAGAACAAGCGCTCCGAGCCGACGAGCGGCTCCGCCGACGGCTCCACGTCGAACGCCTACAGGGACCCGGCGGGCGCCGCCCGCTTCCGGGACATCCTGATCAGCAAGTACGGCTACGACCCGGGCGGACTCGGCGACTACAACGGCCGGACCGACAGCAACCTGCTTTTCGGCCGCCTCGACTTCAACATCAACGAGAGCCACAACGCGACGCTCCGGCACAACTACGTCGACGCCATTCGCGACGCGACGCCGGCCCGGAACTACAACGTCTACGGCTTCGAGACCGCGGGCTACGGGTTCGCCGACGAGACGAACTCCACGGTCTTCCAGGTCAACAGCGTCTTCGGCTCCAGCTCGTTCAACACGGGCCGCATCGGCTACCAGACGATCGTCGACAGCCGCGACGTCCCCGTGCTGTTCCCGTCGGTCTACATCTGCAATAGCCCGAACTCCTTCTGCACCGGCAACAACACGTACACCCTCCTCGCCGGCACCGAGCGCTCCTCCGGGGCGAACGGCCTCGACCAGACGATCCTCGAGATCACCGACGACTTCACGCTCATCAAGGGCAACCACACGATTACCCTCGGCACCCACAACGAGTTCTTCGACTTCGAGAACCTCTTCATCCAGGACATCACCGGGACGTACTTCTTCCGCAGCCTCGACGCGCTCGAGAACGGCATTGCCGACCGCTACCAGGTGAAGTTCGCGAACGGCGCCGACCCGCGCCGGCCGACCGCGTTCGGCGCCCAGCAGTGGGGCATCTACGCGGGCGACCAGTGGCGCGTCAGCGACAAGCTCACGCTGAACCTCGGCCTCCGCTTCGACGTCCCGCGCCTGACCGACAAGCCGACCTACAACGCGGCCGTCGAGTCGGCCTTCGGGATCGACACGACCGACGTCCCGAACAACCAGGTCATGATCTCGCCCCGCCTCGGCTTCAACTGGACGCCGACCGCCTCGGGCAAGGACCAGATCCGCGGCGGCGTCGGCGTCTTCGCCGGCCGCACGCCCTTCGTCTGGATCTCCAACGCATTCGGCGGCACGGGCATCGAGATCACGGGCCTCTCCTCGAGCAACGTCCCCTTCAACCCCGATCCGCTGAACCCGCCGAAGAACTTCCCCCCCGGCACGTCGGCCGTCTCGGTCGACACGATCGACCCCGACTTCAAGTTCCCCCAGGTCCCCCGCGCCACGCTGGCCTATGACCGCGAGCTCCCGTTCGGGATCCGCGCGAGCGTCGAGGGGATGTTCACGAAGACCCTCCAGGACGT
>JAGOBQ010000328.1 GCA_017999215.1 Thermoanaerobaculia bacterium | reverse complement strand
GTCGAGTTCGCCTGGGGTCCGGCGGGGGGCGGGGCCCCGTCGCGGATCGGGTCGATCGAGGTGACGGTGACGGCCGGGAAGGGAGGGAAGGGGTGGCTCGAGGTCACCGACCTCCTCCTCCTCGAGCTCCCGCCCGAGCCGCCCGCCCGGCCGGTTTCGTGGTCGGCCTCTTCGTCTGCAACCGGGCAGGACCCCGCGCGGGCGGGTGACGGCGACCCGGCGACGTCGTGGCGCGCGGCGAAGCCCGGCCCGGCCGAGTGGCGGGTCGACCTCGGAGCGCTCCGCGAGCTGGGAGGGCTCGTCGTCGAGCACGGCCCCTCGTTCGCGAGCCGCTACGCGGTCGACCTCTCCGAGGACGGCACGACCTGGCGGATGGCGCGCGAGGTCGCGGGCGGGAACGGCGGGCGGGACCTTCTCGCGCTTCCCGAGAGCGAGGCGCGGGCGATCCGGCTTCGTCTCCTCGAAGGTCCGAGCCCCGAGCCTTTCGAGCTCCGGGAAGTCTCGGTGAGGCCGCTTTCCTTCGCGGCGACGCCGAACGCGTTCGTCGCCGAGGTGGCGAAGGAGGCGCCGCGCGGCGCCTGGCCCCGATACCTCGCCGGCGAGCAGTCGTACTGGACGGTCGTCGGCGTCGACGGCGACCCGGACGAGGGGCTCCTCTCGGAGGACGGCGCGCTCGAGGCGGGCGCCGGTCTCTTCTCGATCGAGCCGTTCCTCGTGGCCGGAGGCCGGACGCTCACCTGGGCCGACGTGACGGCGCGGCACGCCCTCGTCGACGGCGACCTCCCGATCCCCTCCGTGACGTGGGACGCGGGGGAGACGCGCCTCGAGACGACGGCCCTCGCGACGGGACTCCCGGGCTCCTCCGCTCTCCTCGCGCGCTATCGGGTCGCGAACCTGACGAAGGAGGAGAGACGCATCCGGCTCGTCCTCGCGATCCGGCCGCTGCAGGTGAACCCGCCCTGGCAGTTCCTCGGGACGCCGGGCGGGGTCTCGGAGGTCCGGTCGCTCGCGTTCGAGGGGGCGCGCGCCCTCGTGAACGGAGAGCGGGTCGTCGCCGCCCTGGCGGCGCCCTCGGCGACCGGGGCGACGACGCTCGACGCGGGAGACGTCTCCGACCATCTCCGCGCCGGGGGGCTCCCGCCGGCGGCGTCGGCGAGCGATCCGGCCGGCCTCGCCTCGGGCGCGTTCGCGTTCGACCTCGTCGTTCCGGGCGGCGGGCGGCAGGAGGTCGTCGTCGCGATCCCGTTCGACGGGTCGCGCGTCCCGGCCGAGCTGACGAGCGCGTTCGGGCCGGCGCCGTGGGAGGGTCTCTCTCAGGCGGACGCCTCCGCGCTCTTCGAGGCGCTCCTCGCGAAGGAGCGCACCGCCTGGAGGAGCCGCGTCGACCGGGTCGCTTTCGACGTCCCGCCCGAGGCGGAGCGGTGGGTGAGGGTCCTTCGGTCGCAGCTCGCCTTCATCCTCGTGAACCGGGACGGGCCGGCGATCCAGCCCGGATCCCGCTCGTACGCCCGCTCCTGGATCCGGGACGGCTCGCTGACGTCGGAGGCGCTCCTCCGGCTCGGGCAGGCGGGGATCGCCCGCTCCTTCCTGATGTGGTTCGCCGGCTTCCAGGCCGGGGACGGGAGGGTCCCGTGCTGCGTCGACGCGCGCGGCGCCGACGGCGTCCCCGAGAACGACAGCCACGGGCAGCTCCTCTTTCTCATCGCCGAGACGGTCCGCCACACGCGCGACCGCGGGCTCGCGGCCCGGATGTGGCCGAACGTCGTCTCCGCCGTCTCCGTCCTCGACGCGCTTCGGCAGAAGCGCCGGACGCCGGAGTACGAGACGGGCGAAGGCCGGGTCTTCTACGGCCTCCTCCCCGAGTCGATCAGCCACGAGGGGTACTCCGCGAAACCGATGCACTCCTACTGGGACGGCTTCTTCGGCCTGCGCGGCCTGAAGGACGCCGTCTTCCTGGCCGAGTTCCTCGGGAAGGCGGACGAGGCGAGAGCGTTCGCCGCGATCCGCGACGAGGTCGCGGCCGACCTCCACGCTTCGATCCGGCTCGTCATGGAGAGGCACGGGATCGACTACCTGCCCGGCTGCGCCGAGCTCGGCGACTTCGACGCGACGTCGACGACCGTGGCCCTCGCGCCGGGAGGCGAGGAGGCGCGCCTGCCGCGGGCCGCCCTCGAGCGGACGTTCGAGAAGTACCTCGAGAACCTCTCGCGCCGCGGGGCGGGGGAGGGGGACTCCTACACGCCCTACGAGTGGCGGAACGTCGGCGCCCTCGTTCGGCTCGGCCGGCGCGACGAGGCGCTCCGCGTCGCGGAGAGCCTCCTTCGCGACCTGCGGCCCGCGGAGTGGAACCAGTGGGGCGAGGTCGTCTGGCGCGACCCCCGGACTCCGAGATTCGTCGGCGACATCCCCCACACCTGGGTCGGCTCCGACTTCGCCCGCTCGTTCCTCGACCTCTTCGCCTACGAGCGGGAGGGGGACGCCGCGCTCGTCGTCGGCGCCGGGCTCCCGGAGCGGTGGGTCCGCTCGGAGCGCGGCGTTTCGGTGAGGGGGCTCGGCACGCCGTACGGCCCTCTCGACCTCTCGCTCGCGGCCGCCGGGGCGGGCGTCCGCGTTCGCCTCGCGGGCCTGCGCGAGCTCCCTCCCGGCGGCCTCGTCGTGAAGCCGCCCCTCCCCGCGAACCCGCGGACGGCGACCGTCGACGGCCGCCCCCTCGCTCTCTCCCCGGCCGGGGAGGTCGTCGTCCGCACCCTTCCCGCCGAGGTCGTCGTCCGGCCGTGACGCGACTTCCGCGCTCTCCGAACTCTCTTCCGGAGGATGCATGAGCCAGTCCCCCGCGCGCCGCGTCGAAGCGGCGAACGCCTACGGGCGCTTCACGGACGACGGCCGCGAGTACGTCGTCACCGACCCGCGGACGCCGCGCCCCTGGGTGAACGTCGTCGCGAACCGCCGCGCCGGCCTCGTCGTCAGCCAGACCGGCTCCGGCTTCACGTGGGTCGACAATTCCCAGCTCGCCGTCGTGACCCGCTGGGAGCAGGACCTGACGCGGGACTCCTCCGGGCGCTTCCTCTGGCTCCGGGACGTCGAGACGGGGGAGTCGTGGCCGCTCGCCCCGGCGCCGTCGCTCCCCGCCTACGACCGCTTCGAGTGCCGGCACGGGATCGGCGCCACGACGTTCCGGACGGCGCTTCGCGGCGTCGCGGCCGAGTGGACGCTCTTCGTCGACCCGGAGGCGACGGCCGAGCTCTGGCGGCTCCGGCTGACGAACGAAAGCGGCGTTCCACGCCGTCTCGAGCTCGTCGCGTTCGTGGAGTGGAACTGCGGGGTGACGCCGTCGCCTCGTCGGGAGTTCACGAAGCTCTTCCTCGAGTGCGAGCGCGACGCCGGGCGGAATGCCGTCTTCGCCCGGTCGCACATGTGGGAGGTCGGCTCGGCCCGCTGGGGGCACTGGAACACCTCCTTCCCCTACGTCAGCGCCTTCGCCTGCACCGAGCGCGTCTCCGAAGCGGAGGGGGACAAGGCCGCCTTTCTCGGGAGGCTCGGCTCGTTCGCCGCGCCCGCGGCGCTCTCCGGCGCCCCCTGGCCCGGCCTCTTCGGCCGCCACGGCGACGCCGTCGGAGCTCTCCGGGTGCCGGTCGAGCTCGCCGCGGGCGGCTCGCTCGACCTCGGCTTCACGATCGCGACCTCCGAGACGGAGGAGGGCGTCCGCGCGCTCCTCGCGCGCTACGGCGCGGTCGCGGCGTTCGACGCATCCCTGGCGGCGGCGCGCGAGGCGTGGCGCCGCCTCCTCGCGGCGCACCGTGTCGAGACGCCCGACGCGACGTTCGACGCCTTCCTGAACGACTGGGTCCGCTACCAGGCGATCTCGGCGCGGATTCAGGGGCGCTGCGGCTACTACCAGCAGAGCGGCGCCTACGGCTTCCGCGACCAGCTCCAGGATTCCCAGGTCTGGCTGACGATCGACCCGGCGCGGACCCGGGAGCAGATCGCCCTCCACGCGGCGCACCAGTTCGCCGACGGCTCCGTCTACCACTGGTGGCACCCGCTCTCGGAGCTGGGACACGTCACGAAGATGACGGACGACCTCCTCTGGCTCGCGTTCGTCGCGGCGGCGTACGTGAAGGAGACGGGGGACCTCTCGATCCTCGCCGACCGCGCGCCGTTCCTCGACGACCCGCAGCCGGCGCCCCTGACGGAGCACGTCCTCCGCGCCTTCGAGCGGGTTTTCCGGCGGACGAGCCCGCGCGGCCTCCCGTACATCGGCGCGGGGGACTGGAACGACGGCCTTTCCGCAGCGGGCCTCGAGGAGAAGGGGGAGTCGGTCTGGCTCGCCCACTTCCTCGCGGGCCTCCTCGCCGACTGGAGCGAGCTCTGGCGGCGGACGGGGGAGCCGGCCCGCGCGGCCGACTTCGCGCGGCGCCGCGAGGCGCTCGTCGCCGCGATCAACGAGCACGCCTGGGACGGGGAGTGGTACTGGCGCGCGACGCTCGACTCCGGCGAGAAGCTCGGGAGCCGCGAGAGCGCGCGCGGAGCGATCTACCTGAACGCCCAGACCTGGGCCGTGCTGAACGACGTCGCCCCGCCGGATCGGGCGGCGGCGGCGATGGCGGCCGTGAAGGAGAGGCTCGTCTCCGAGGCCGGCGCGCTCCTCCTCGCCCCCGCCTACGACCGGCCGGTCCGGGAGATCGGCTACATCACGCGGTACGCCCCGGGGATGAGGGAGAACGGCGGCGTCTACACGCACGCGGCGACGTGGGCGATCTCGGCGGCGGCGAAGGCGAAGGACCCCGAGCTCGTCGAACGCCTTCTCGCGGCGATCGACCCGACGCGAAAGGACCCGGAGCGCTCCCTCGCCGAGCCGTACGTCCTGCCGGGGAACGTCGACGGCCCCGATTCGCCGCACCACGGCCGCGCCGGCTGGACCTGGTACACCGGCTCGGCGCAGTGGCTCCACCGCGTCGTCTGCGACCGGGTCGTCGGCGTTCGCCCCGAGTGGGACGGGATGCGTTTCGACCCGTGCCTGCCGCCGGGGTGGAGCGAGGCCCGGATGACGCGTCCCTGGCGCGGCGCGACGCTCGACGTCACCGTCGTCCGCGACCCGTCGCTCGCGCCGGGAGAGGTGCGCGTCGCGGTCGACGGGAGGCCGCTCGAAGGGACGCTCCTCCCGCCCCTCCCGGCAGGGGCGGCGGCGGCCGTGACGGTCCGGTGG
>JAGOBQ010000019.1 GCA_017999215.1 Thermoanaerobaculia bacterium | reverse complement strand
CGTCAAGCCCATCGGGATCTCCGACCTCGTCGCGGCGCTCGAGCGTGCCGCGACCGCGCTCTCGCCCCTCACGGAGGGCGACGAGGACGCCGCACCCGTCGCGGAGACACCCCTCCCGGCGCCCTCGCTCGCGACACCGCCCGGCCTCGACGGAAAGGCCTGGGCCCGCCTCCACGCCTCGCTCGGCGCTCGCGCGGGCGACCTCCTTCCGGGAATCGTCCGCTCCTTCGCCCGGGAATCGGACGGGCTCCTCGCCTCCGCCCGCGCGGCCGTCGCCGCCGAGAGGGCGGACGAGCTCCACCGGGCCGTCCACACGCTCCGCTCGACGAGCGCGAGCTTCGGGGCGCTGGACCTCTCTGCGCTCTGCCGCGAAGCCGAGGGCCGGGCGAAGCAGAACGAGACGACGACGCTCGAGCCGCTCCTCGACCGGATCGGCCTCGAGCTCGTGCGGGTGAGGAAGGCGCTCGAGACCGTGCCGGGGGACGGGCCGATGGACGCAGCCGTCCCCTCGCCGAAAACGCCGGACTGAGCCGTCTCCGCCTCATGCGCGCCCGGGCAGCCCGTCGCCCTCTCGAGGCATTCCGCAGCGATGGCCGCGAATCCCCTTCCTGGCGACACCCCTATCTCGACGCTGGAGCCTCGGCCACGATCCTCGCGACGAGCGCCGGATCGTCCGGGAGGAGCCCCGACTTCGGCAGGCGCGGCGTCATCTCGGCCCAGCTCCGGTCGATCGCGAAGACCTTCCGGAAGAGCGGCAGCGCCTCGTCGACGCGGCCCATTCCGACGAGCGAGACCGCCGTCCAGTAGGTCATCTCGGCGTTCCCGGGGACGATCGCCTGCGCAGCGGAATACGCCTTCAGCGCCGCCGCGTCGTCCTTCCTCTCGACGGCGAGGTCCCCCTCGTTCATCAGGGCGTAGGCGCGGGCGAGCGTCACGAGCCGCCGGAGCTCGGGGAGCGGCGCCGGGCTGTCCTCGACGCGGAGGTCGAAGAGCCGGTCCTGCCAGGGGCGCCCCGTCGGCGCGCCGGAGACGACGATGAGCGCTGCGGACTGCTTCCCGCGGATGTCGCCCCCCGCGGCCTCGGCCGCCTCGAGCGCCGCGAGCATCCGCTCGGCGAGGTCTCCCTTCGTCCCCTCGAACGCCTTCGCCATCGCGGGCCAGACGGAGGCGTTCCGCATCATGTTCGCCTGGACGGAGAAGTCCTTCCCGACGTGGTGCCCCGCGGCCTCGACGCAGCGCGCGCCCGTGTGCGCCGCGACGCGCCCCGCGGCGTCGATCATCGCGACCTGCCTCACGTCCCGCCCCCCGTCGGCCGCGAGGAGCCCCGCGAGCGCGTCGGGCGCGCTCCTCCCCGCCTTCAGGAGCGAGAGGCCGAGCGGCCCGTAGCTGGCGTCGACGAACGACTGCGTCGCGACGGCGCCGACGCCCGCCTCGGCCCACGGGACGAGCGCCCCGACCGAGAACCAGTGCGACTGCACCGCGACCCCGAGCTGCCCCGTCGCCGGGTCTCGCGCGACGATCGAGTAGGTGTGGACGGGCCGCGCCGGCACCGGGATCGAGGTCGGCAGGTCGGGCACGCCGAGCTGCGTCAGGACGAACGCCTGGTCGAACGCCGTCTCCTTCAGCCGGTCGTAGCGCCCCGAGGAGCCGCCGTGCCCGCCCGCCATGTTCGTCTTCAGGAGGAGCGGGTTCGCGTCGGTCTTCAGCGTCCGGAGCTTCGCGACCCACTTCGCCGGCTCCCAGTACATCACCTGGCTGTCGTTGAACGAGGTCTTCACGAGGATCGAGGGGTACGCCCCCTTCTTCAGGTTTTCGTAGGGGCTGTACGACCTCATGTAGGCGTACTCGTCCCGCTTCTTCGGGTTCCCCCACTCCTCGAACTCGCCGACCGTCAGCGGCAGCGTCTCGTCGAGCATCGTGTTGATGACGTCGACGAACGGCACCTGGAGGATCGCGGCCCGGAAGAGCTCGGGGCGGAGGTTCACGACGGCGCCGATCAGGAGGCCGCCCGCGCTGCCGCCCTGGATCGCGATCCTCTCCTTCGAGGCGACCTTCGCCGCGACGAGCGCCTCGGCGCAGGCGACGAAGTCGGTGAAGGTGTTCTTCTTCGCCGTCATCCGACCCGCGTCGTGCCACTTCTTCCCGAGGTCGCCCCCGCCCCGGACGTGCGCGACGGCGAAGACGACGCCGCGGTCGAGGAGGCTGGGGAGCGCCGGATTGAACGAGGCGAACGACGGGTAGCCGTAGGCGCCGTAGCCCGTGAGGAAGAGCGGGGCCGTTCCGTCGCGAGCGAGGTCCTTTCGGGAGACGACGCTCACCGGGACCTTCGTCCCGTCGGGGGCCGTGGCGAAGATCCGCTCCGACCGGTAGCGCGACGGGTCGTAGCCGCCCGGGACCTCGGTCTTCTTCAGGACCGTCCGCTCCCGCGTCGCGAGGTCGTAGCCGAAGACGATCGGGGCCGTCGTGTAGGACTGGAACGCGAAGCGGAACGACGTCGTGTCGTACTCGGGGTTCGCCTCGGGAAAGACCGAGGCGATCGCCTCGGGGAGCTCGATCCGGTGCGTCTCGCCCGACGCGAGGTCCCTCACCGCGAGGCGCGGCTGCGCGTCCTGCCGCTCGGAGAGGACCAGGTGCCCCCTGAAGGCGTCGACGCCGGAGACCATCACGCCGTCCCGGCACGGGACGAGCTCCTTCCACGAGGCCTTCCCGGGGCTCGCCGCCGGCGCCGTCACGACGCGGAAGTCGCGGCAGCCGCCGTTCGTCCGGATGTAGAGGAGTTCGCCCGCGGCCTCCACGTCGTACTCGTGGTCCGGCTCGCGCGGCTGGACGAGGCGCGGCTCCGCCTCCGGCTCCGACGCCGGAAGAAGCCTCCACTCGCTCTGGGTGTGGCTGTCGGAGTTGACGAGGATCCAGCGGTCGTCGCGCGAGCGGGAGACCTCGAGCGTGAACCGCTCGTCCTTCTCCTCGTAGACGAGCGCGTCGGGCCCGGTCGTCCCGACGACGTGCCGGTAGAGCCGGTGGGGGCGCTTCGCGGCGTCCTCGATGACGTAGAAGAGCGTCTTGCCGTCGGCCGCCCAGGCGACGGAGTCGACCCTCTCGGCCCGGTCCGGGAGGAGCTTCCCGGTCGTCAGGTCCTTGACGAAAAGGGTGTAGAGGCGGAAGCCGGTGGTGTCGATCGAGTAGGCGAGGAGCTTCGCGTCGTCGCTCGGCGCGAAGAGGCCGCGCCCGACGAATGACTCGCCCTTCGCGATCTCGTTCAGGTCGAGGACGACCTCCTCGGTCGCGTCGAGGCTCCCCTTCTTCCGGCAGGAGATCGGGTACTGGAGCCCCTTCTCCGTCCGCCCGTACCAGAAGTAGCCGCGGTGCCGGTACGGGACCGAGAGGTCGGTCTCCTTCACCCGGCCGACGGCCTCCTCGTAGAGCTTCCTGCGGAGCGCTTCCGCCGGCGCGGTGACGGCGTCCGCGTAGGCGTTCTCGGCGTCGAGGTACGCCTTCACCTCGGGAGCCTGCTTCTCCCTCAGCCAGGCGTAGTCGTCCACGAGCTTCTCGCCGTGGATCTCTGTGACCTTCGGGACCTTCCTGGCGACGGGGGGCTTCACCGCGGGAGTTTCGCCCGCTCCGGCCGCGAAAGGAACGAGGAGCGTGACGAGGGCGATCGTCCGAATCTTGCGCACGCGGGACCTCCGGCCCGCGAGGATAGGCCCCGCGTGCGCTCCCGGGAAGCCGGGCCCTTCCGGGCTACTTCGCCGGCGCTTTCGACTCCGCCCCGCGAGCCTTCTCGCGCTCGGCCTTCGCCGCCGAGAGAGCCCGGATCGTCTCGCCGTCGAGCGTGCCGGAGATCGTCACGGCGTTTCGGTCGGCCGCGACCTTGAACCTGCGGAGGGCGGAGACGACCTCGGGCTTCTCCTGCGAGGCGATCCGCATCGCGGCGAGGATGCCCCGGAGCGCGTCCTCGAGAAGCTCGCGGGTCTCCGCGTCGTCGCTGTAGCCGGCGCCGGAAAGGCGGATCGCGTCCCCCTGGACGGTCATCTCGAGGGCGAACGTCGAGACGAGGTTCATCGCTCCGATCACGTTCCGGGCGGCATCGCCGCCGTTCCCCGACACCGTGATCGAGCCCTTCGCCTCGGGGAGCTTCGTCCGGTCGACGAGGAGCCAGCCGGAAGCGCCGGGGCTCACCCGGTCGAGCTGAGCGCCGAGGCCGGCCCCGCCCGGGAAGCCGCTCCCGCCGGCGGCGCGGGCGGCGAGCGCCGCCCGGACGGCCTCCTCCGACCCCGCGACGGTCAGCCGGCGGCTGACGAACGCGATGGCTCCGTTCCCGCCGCGCTCCGCGTGCTTCGCGTCCTTCAGGAGGAAGTAGGTCCCGGCGGGGACGGTCCGGGCCACGGCGCCCCGCGCGGCGACGGCCGCCGAGAGCCGCTCGGGCTCGAAACGCCCTTCGAACGCGACGAGCGCCTTCCCCTTGCCGCCGTCCGTGGCGGCGAAGACGACGAGGTCGACGTCGTCGATCGGATGGAGCCGCGCCTCGGCGAGGAACCGGGCCGCGTCGCCGTCGACCGTCGCCCGGTCGAAGTCCGCGAAGAGGCGGGCGGCGAGGGGGCTCGTTCGCAGGTCCGAGACCCGCAGCATCCCCGCCGCCACCGCGTCGGGCGGGACGAGGGCGAGGGCGTCGTCGGACGGGCGGGCGGCGGCCGCAGGGAGAGCGATGGCGAAGAGGGCCGCGAGGGCGAAAGAGGCGATGCGCTTCATGTCAGAAATCCTTTCTCCGGAAGAGGAGGGCGGAGAGGGCGAGGGAGACGACACCGAAGAGGCCGGTCGTCCCGAAGACGGCGAGGTTGTCGATCTCGACCTCGTGCCTCGAGAGCTGGCCGCCGGAGACGTAGTCGACGGTCGCCTGGGCGAGCTGCCCCGTCTTCGGAAGGACCCAGTAGAAGCCCCGCACGAGCGAGGCGGCCCATTCCGTCGCGAGCGCCGCCTCGATCTGACGATGGCCCGACAGGATCGCGGCGAGGAAGAAGACGGCGAACGTCGCCATGATCGAGACCGCCGTCGACGACGTCACGACGCCGACGAAGAACGCGAACGCCATCAGCGTCGCGATCGTGAAGAGGATGATCGCGCCGCCCAGGAAGAAGCGCGGGTGGACGACGCCCGTCTTCCACCAGATGAGGAGCCCCATCGCGCCGATCAGGTAGACGACGTTCAGGCCGGCGAGGAGGAGCCCGCCGACGTAGCGCGAGAGGAGGAGCGGGACGCGGCCCACGGGCCTCGAGAGGTAGAGGTCGATCGTCCCCTTCTCCTGGAGCCTCGGCACGAGGTGGGCCGTCGCGAAGACCGCGAGGAACGTCGCGACGACGTAGAGGAAGCCGGAGAAGCCCGACTCGAACCCGAGGACGAGCTTGTCGAGGTCGATCGACCTCGGCCCCATCTCCAGCTGCTTGCCGAAGAGCTTCGCCCCGGCGAGCGCGCCGTCGACGACGTCGAGGTTTACGGCGGCGGCGAAGAGGGCGATGAAGAGAGTCGAGAGGGCTCCGTAGGCGACGAGGGTCCAGCGCGCCGCGGCCTCGCGGAAGACCTCCTCGACGTTCGCGGCGAGGACCTTCATCGGGGCCTCCCTTCTCCCTGCGGCCCGAGGACCGTTCCGCCCGCCTCACCCGAATCGCCCGCCGAAACCAGGTCGACGAAGACGTCCTCGAGCGTCGAGCGGAGCGGGGTCAGCTCGGTGACGAGGACGCCGCGGGCGCGCGCCGCGTCGACGAGCGTGTTGAGGTGCTCGGCGTCGCGCGCCGTCAGCTTCACGTGGCCGTTCACGCGCTCGGCCGCAGCTCCCGCGTCGCGGAAGAGTCCGAGCAGCGCCTCGTCCATCGGGGCGCCGACGAAGCGGTAGGCGAAGCCCTGCGCGGTCAGGTCGGCGATCCGCCCCGTGGCGACGGCCTTTCCCTTCCGGAGGACGGCCACGCGGTCGCACGTCGCCTCGATTTCCGAGAGGAGGTGGGAGTTCAGGAGGACCGCGGTGCCGCGCGCCGCCTCCTCGCGGAGGAGGTCGCGGATCTCGCGCCGCCCGACCGGGTCGACGCCGTCGGTCGGCTCGTCGAGGAGGAGGAGGTCGGGGCGATGGACGAGCGCGGAAGCGAGGCCGAGGCGCTGCGTCATCCCCTTCGAGAAGCGCTTCACCTTCACGTCCGCCCAGTCCGTCAGCCGGACGCGGGCGAGGAGCTCGGGAATCCGGGCCTTCAGGTCGGCCTCCGCGACGCCCGACATCCTCCCGAAGATCGAGAGCGTCTGACGCGCGGTCAGGTAGCCGGGGAAGCGGTGCCCCTCCGGGAGGTAACCGACGCGCCGCCGGCTCGCGGGGTCGGAGACGGGGAGGCCGAAGAGCTCGGCCCTCCCCGACGTGGGATGAGTCAGGCCCAGGAGGATCTTGACGGTCGTCGTCTTCCCCGCCCCGTTCGGTCCGAGGAGTCCGAAGACCTCGCCAGCGGCGACACGAAGGTCAAGACCGTCCAGGGCTCTCACCTCTCGCCTCGAGAACGGGGTCCGGAAGGTCTTCGCAAGGCCTTCGGCGGAGAGAACGGCGGTCATGGCTCCCTCTACGGTGTTGCCGCCCGGCAGGTTCCCGGGCGGGGGGAGGTGTGACGAAACGCCTCGTTTCGCTACCGGAGGTCGATCGCGAGGCGCTCTACCGTCTTGCCTTCGGCCGATGCCTCGAGGACGGCGAGGTGAGGCGGTTTGTCGCGCTCGAGCCGGACCCGGAGGAAGCCGGCCTTCGGGCTGGCCCACCGGGTCGAGGGCAGCCTCGAGACGACGCGACCCGCCGGGTAGATCCCCGACCCCGAGATCAGGACCCAGCGCGCCTCGGGCGTGGGCGCCTCGAGGAGCTGGAGGGAGTGGTCGTGTCCCGAGGCCTGGAAGAGGACCGGCCGTCCCCGGAGCGCGGCGGCGAGGTCGGCCCGGAGCCGGCGGTAGCGGCGCGAGGCGAGGTCCTGGCCCGTCCCCTTCGCGCCGCGGTAGGCCACCCAGGCCGAGCCGAGACCGGGGACCGGCACCCAGAACGACGGGTGCGCGTCGCGCAGCGGGAAGAGGTGCGCCTTCCAGTCGCGCGTTCGGGCGCCGTGGGGCCCGCCGGAGGCCATCGGATGGTGCGTCAGGAGCGCGAGCGGGCCCGCGGACGCAGCCGCCTTCAGCTGCGCCACGGCCTCCTCCGCGTCCTTCGCGGGGCAGGGCGAGTCCGCCCCCTCGGGCCTCGACCCCTCGTGCTGGAGCCACCACTGCGTGTCGAGGACGGCCAGCGTCACCCCCGACGGCGTCGGGAGGAGGAGCGGGCCGGGGCATCCGTTCCCCGGGGCGAAGAGGAGTCGCGGGGAACGGGCGGCGAGGAATCGCTCCTGCCTCCGGACGGCCGCGAGGCCGTCCTTCCCCATCCCGTCCCAGTCGTGGTTCCCGGGGAGGAAGAGGACCCGGGCGCCGGCGCCGAGAGCGGCGTCCGCCTGGGCCGCGAGGCGACGTTCGCCCTCCGCCCGCTCCGGGTGACGCACGTGCGGGAGGCCGTTCGGGTAGAGGTTGTCGCCGAGGAAGACGACGAGCGTCCGCTCCGGCGCCCTCGCGGCCTCCGCGGCGAGAGCGCGGAGGACCGGCTCGTCCGCCGCCGGGGCGCCGGCATCGCCGACGAGGAGGAGCGTGTCGATCCCCGCCGCGAAGTCGCTCGACGGGGCGGCCGACGGTCCGTCCGCTCGGAGGGGCGCCCCGGGAGGGCCCGCCAGGGCGAGGGCGAGGAGGGTGAGCGCAGAAAGGACGGCTGCCGCCCCGCGCCGTGCCCGGCCGCGCCCGCGATCGCCGTCCCCGTCCGGGGCTCTCCGCCTCACCTCGCCGCAGCCTTCGACGCCGCCCCCTTCGCCGCACCCCGCGCCTTCTTCCGGAGCGCCGCCCAGAGCTGCCGCAGCTCGCCCGACAGCTTGTGCGACGGCGCGAAGTGGACGAGCGGCGTCGCCTCCTGGTGCGACTCGCGCACCTTCACCGAGGCCGAGACGTACGGCGAGAGAACGGGAAGCCCTTCCGCCTTCAGCTCGTCGACGAGCAGCTGCGGGAGCCGCGCGCGCGGCTGGAACGCGTTCACGACGATCCCGGCGATCTCGAGCTTCGGGTTGTGGTCCTGCCGCACCTCCTCGACGACGTCGAGGAGGCCGTAGAGCGCGCGGCGGGAGAAGTCGTCACAGTCGAACGGGATCAGGACCCTCTCGGCGGCGATGAGCGCCGAGAGGGTGAAGAAGTTGAGCGCCGGCGGCGTGTCGAAGAAGACGTGGGCGTAGCCGTCGAGCGGGGCGAGGGCGTCGCGGAGGCGGTAGATCTTGTGCCGCCCCTCGAGCTTCGCGTGGAACGTCTCCAGGATCGGCTGCGTCGGGAGGACGTCGAGCCCTTCGAACGGAGTCGCGTGGATGAACGTGCGGATCCCGTCGTCGACGAGGCGGATCTCGAGGCTCCGCTCGTAGAAGTCGGCGAGGTTCGGACGGGCCGCCTTCGCCCTCTCTCCGAGGAGGTAGTGGGACGAGCAGCCCTGCGGGTCGAGGTCGACGACGAGGGAGCGCTCCCCCGCGTCGGCGGCGACGGCGGCGAGGTTGCAGACGAGCGTCGACTTCCCGACGCCCCCCTTCTGGTTGAAGACGACCCACTTCATGCGTCCCCTCCCGTCGTGGCGATCCGGGCATCATCTCACCCGGCGCGCTCCCCTTCCGTCTTCGAGCCCCGATCCCTAGAATCGGTCTCGGGAGGTCCGACATGCCCGTCTACGAATACCGGTGCCAGGCCTGCGGAAAGAGGACCGAGGACCTCGTCCTCGCCGGCGACGTGGCCGATTACGTCCCCGAGTGCTCCCACTGCGGCTCGCACGACCTCTCCCGCCTCCTCTCCTCGTTCGCCGCCCACGGCGGAGACAAGGGCGCGGCCTCCTTCGACGCCCCGTGCGGCATGGGCGCCTGCGAGACCGGCGACATGAGCCAGTGCGGCATGGGCGGCTGCGGCATGGGAGGCGGCGACTTCGACCTGAACTGAGCCCTTTCCACCGGGCGGCCGGCACCGATTCCGGCCGGCGGCGTCTTGCTGCCCTGCGGCGATTAGAATCCCCGCCGGTCCTGTATTCGACCCGACCGCCCGGAGGAACGATGAGCGACAGCTTCAAGACGAAGACCACCCTCTCCGCCGGAGGCGAGACCGTCTCCTATTTCTGCCTCGAGACGCTCGCGAAGGAGCACCCGGAGGTCCGGACGCTCCCGTACTCCCTGAAGGTCCTCCTCGAGAACCTGCTTCGCCACGAGGACGGGCGCGTCGTGAAGGTAGAGGACGTCCTCGCCCTCGCGAGCTGGGACCCGAAGGCCGAGCCGGACAAGGAGATCGCCTTCCACCCCGCGCGCGTCCTGATGCAGGACTTCACCGGCGTCCCTGCGGTCGTCGACCTCGCCGCCATGCGCGAGGCGATCGTCGCGATGGGGGGCGACCCGGCCCGGGTCAACCCGCTCTCTCCCGCCGACCTCGTCATCGACCACTCCGTCCAGGTCGACAACTTCGCCTCCTCGCTCGCGTTCGGGCAGAACGTCGACCTCGAATACGAGCGGAACAGGGAGCGCTACGAGTTCCTCCGCTGGGGGCAGAGCGCGTTCAAGAACTTCCGCGTCGTCCCTCCCGGCACCGGCATCTGCCACCAGGTGAACCTCGAGTACCTCGCGAAGGTGGTCTTCACGAACGAGGAGGGCGTCGCCTACCCCGACACCCTCGTCGGCACCGACTCGCACACGACGATGATCAACGGGCTCGGCGTCCTCGGCTGGGGCGTCGGCGGGATCGAGGCGGAGGCCGCCCTCCTCGGCCAGCCCGTCTCGATGCTGATCCCCGAGGTCGTCGGGATGAAGCTCTTCGGCAGGCTCCCCGAAGGGGCGACGGCGACCGACCTCGTCCTCACGGTCACGCAGATGCTCCGCAAGAGGGGAGTCGTCGGGAAGTTCGTCGAGTTCTACGGGCCGGGCCTGGCGGCGCTGCCGCTCACGGACCGCGCCACGATCGCGAACATGGCGCCCGAGTACGGCGCGACGATGGGCTTCTTCCCGGTCGACGGCGAGACGATCAAGTACCTCGAGTTCACCGGCCGCAAGGCGCTCGCCCCGCTCGTCGAGGCGTACTGCAGGGCGCAGGGTCTCTGGCGCTCCGAGGACGCCCCCGAGCCGCGCTTCTCCGGCACGCTCGAGCTGGACCTCGGCGACGTCGTCCCGTCCCTCGCGGGGCCGAAGCGCCCGCAGGACCGGATCGCGCTGAAGGACGCGAAGAAGGTCTTCCGCGAGCAGCTCCCGGCGATGCTCGGCAAGGGCGGGTCGGCCGACGCGACCGTCCCCGTCGCCGAGGGGCGGGTGACGTACGAGATTCCGCACGGCGCCGTCGTCATCTCGGCGATCACCTCCTGCACGAACACCTCGAACCCGTCGGTCCTCGTCGCCGCCGGCCTCCTCGCGAAGAAGGCCGTCGAGCGCGGCCTCGACACGAAGCCGTGGGTGAAGCCGTCGCTCGCCCCCGGCTCGAAGGTCGTCACCGACTACCTCACGGCGGCGGGCCTCATGCCCTACCTCGAGGCGCTCGGCTTCCACCTCGTCGGCTACGGCTGCACGACCTGCATCGGCAACAGCGGCCCGCTCCCCGAGAAGGTCTCCGAGGCGGTCCGGACGGGCGACCTCGTCGTGGCGTCGGTCCTCTCCGGCAACCGGAACTTCGAGGGGCGCGTGAACCCGCAGGTGAAGATGAACTTCCTGGCTTCGCCGCCGCTCGTCGTCGCCTACGCGCTCGCCGGCGAGATGGACAAGGACCTGACGACCGAGCCGCTCGGCAACGACCGCAACGGACAACCCGTCTACCTGAAGGACCTCTGGCCCACGCCTCAGGAGGTCGCAGAGACGATCGCGAGGTCGATCACCCCGGCCCAGTACGAGAAGGCCTACGGGTCGGTCTTCGAGGGCGACGCCGGCTGGCAGGCCCTCTCCGTGCCGGAGGGGAGCACCTTCGCCTGGGACGCGACGTCGACCTACGTGAGGAAGCCGACGTTCTTCGAGAACCTCGGCAAGGAGCCCGCGCCCCTCGCCGACGTGCAGGGCGCCCGCTGCCTCGCCCTCCTCGGCGACTCGATCACGACCGACCACATCTCCCCCGCCGGGAACATCGCGAAGGGCTCGCCGGCCGCGAAGTACCTCGGCGACAACGGCGTGAAGCCCGCCGACTTCAACCAGTACGGCGCCCGCCGCGGCAACCACGAAGTCATGATGCGCGGCACGTTCGCGAACATCCGCCTGAAGAACCTGATGCTCCCGGGGACCGAGGGGGGCGTCACCGTCCACGTCCCGACCGGCGAGCCGATGTCGATCTACGACGCCGCGATGAAGTACCAGGCCTCGGGGACTCCCCTCGTCGTCTTCGCGGGCGCCGAGTACGGCACCGGCTCCTCGCGCGACTGGGCCGCGAAGGGGACGATGCTCCTCGGCGTGAAGGCCGTCGTCGCGAAGTCGTTCGAGAGGATCCACCGCTCGAACCTCGCCGGCATGGGGGTCCTCCCGCTCCAGTTCGCCGCGGGCGAGGACGCCCAGACGCTCGGCCTCACCGGGAAGGAGACGTTCGACGTCGCCGGCGTCGCCGAGGGCCTGACGCCGCACAAGAAGCTCACCGTCACCGCGACGGCCGAGGACGGCACGAAGAAGACCTTCACCGCCACCCTCCGCCTCGACACCCCGAACGAGGTCGACTACTACCGCCACGGCGGCATCCTGCAGTTCGTGCTGCGGCAGATGACGGCGTAGGCGCGCCACCCGAACCGGTCACGCGGAGAGGGCCGCGGGAGCGATCCCGCGGCCCTTATTCCATTCCACCCCTCGCGCTTGCGCTCCGGCCCCGAACGCGTACAGTCCGTCGCGATGGGGCTCTTCTCGGACGGTCCGAAAGGCGACTCCGCGGCGGTGCGTGAGACGATCGAAACCGCGACGAAGCGGCTGAAGGAGAACCCCGCCGACGCGGCCGCAGCCCTGCGCCTCGCCGACGCGCTCGTCGCGAGCGGCCGACGCACGGACGCCGTCCGGGTCCTGAACCGCTTCGGACCGATCGTCCAGTCGAAGGGCCGCCTGGAGCAGGCGATCGCCATCTTCAAGAAGGCCGCTCAGCTCGATCCGGACAGCGAGCTCACCTCCTCCACGTACCTCTCGCACCTTCAGCTCCAGAAGATCCTCGACCTCGAGAAGGAGCTGGAGGCGGAGCGGGCCGCGCGTTCGGCGGCTCCGCCCGCTGCGCCGCGCCCCGCGGGGCCGCCGCCTTCTGGCTCGTTCACCCGGCCCGGACCCGATCCGGTGGCGCCCGCAAGCGGCTCGCTCCCGAAGCCGGCGATGGCGTCCGGGCTCCCCGCAGCCCCGTCGACCGAAGAGCCTGAGCCGGTCGCATCCGGGCCTTCCGAATGGACGCTGAAGAGGGAGGCGGTCCACGACGCGCAGTCCGGGATTCCCCTCCTGCGCGACATCCCGCCGCTCCTCCTCGACCTCGTGCTCCAGAAGATCAACCTGATCTCGCTCGCCCCCGGAGAGGTCCTCATACGCGAAGGGGTCGAGGGAAGCTCGGTCTACTTCGTCGTCCAGGGGACCCTCGCCGTCACGGCGCGACACGACCTCGGGACCGAGGTGCTTCTCCGGACCGCGCGCGACGGCGAGGTGATCGGCGAGGCCGCATTCCTGACCGGCCTTCCGAGCTACGCGACGGTCACGGCGCGGGAGCAGTCGAACCTCCTCGAGCTCGACCGCAACGCCCTCGTCCCGATCGCCCGGAAGCACCGCCCCCTCGCCGAGGCGCTGAACCAGCTCTACGAGGAGCGCGTCCTCCTCTCCGCGCTCGCCCGCTCCCGTGTCTTCGGGGTTCTCTCGGAGCCCGAGCTGCGGCAGCTGACCCGAAAGCTGGAGACGGTGGCCGTGCCCGCCGGAACGCTCGTCGTCCAGGAGGGCCGTCCCGCGAAAGGCGCCTGGGTCGTCAAGCGGGGCGCGTTCCGCGTCACCTTCCGCGCGGACGACCGGGAGGTCGCGGTCGCGCTCCTCCGGCCGCACGAGGTCTTCGGCGACCTCGCCGAGGGGCGGGAGCTGCTCCAGGCCGAGTCGGTCACGGCCGTCTCGGAGGCGGAGCTCCTCTTCCTTTCCGCCGAGGAGCTCGCCGGCTTCCGCGGGCGGAGCGCGAGGCTCTCGGAGGCCCTCGATGCGCTCCGGCTCGAGCGCGCGAAGATGTGTGTCGCCGCCCTGCGCGCCGGCCGCCGCTGATTCGGACTTGCGCCTCCGCGCCGGAGCTCCGGATCGGGCCTAGACTTTCGGGTGCAGCTCGAGGAGGTACGACATGCCCGGAATCAAGGCAATCGAAGGGATCGGGGACGCGTACGGCGACAATCTGAAGGCGCTCGGGATCCGCTCCAAGGCGGCCCTGCTGAAGGCCGGGGCGACGAAGAAGGGACGCGTCGACCTCGCGGCGAGGTCCGGAGTCTCCGAGAAGCTCATCCTCGAGTGGGTGAACCGCGCCGACCTCTACCGCGTGAAGGGAATCGGGACCCAGTACGCCGACCTCCTCGAGAACGCGGGCGTCGACACCGTCGTCGAGCTCGCGGGGCGCAAGGCCGAGAACCTCGTCCAGAAGATGAGGCAGGTCAACGCCGAGAAGCGCCTCGTCCGCCTCCTCCCTCCGATCTCGAAGGTCCAGACGTGGATCGCCGAGGCGAAGAAGCTGCCCCGGGCCGTCTCCTACTGACCGCCCGAGTCTCGAACGAGACCGCGCGGGTGGAGAAGGGCGACCGGATGCGCGGGAGGATGATCCGGCTCTTCCTCGCGACGGCCCTCGCGGCCTGGCCGGCCCTCTCCGTGCGAGCCGAGGTGCGAGCCGTGCGAATCGCCCGGCAGGGAGCCGGCTTCGCCCAGGGCCGGCTCGAGGCGGGCGTCACGGTGCGTGCCGACGGCCTCCACGCCGAGCGGAGCGCCCGCTACGCCTCGCCGCCCCTCGACGCCGGCATCACCTTCTCCGCGATCGGCCCGCGCTGGAAGGCGGCGCCGGGCGCCGAGCTCGAGATCGCCGTCAGCGCGGACGGCCTCGCCTGGGGGCGCTGGATTCCGGCGCCCGCCGAAGAGACGATCGACCCGCTCCGCGAGGACGGCTCGCCCAATCCCTTCGGCGGAGACGCCCTCGGCCCGCTCGTCTTCGTCTCCCCCGGCAGCCGATGGGTCCGCTACCGCGTCCGACTGCCGGCCCGCGGGGACGGCGAACCGTCGCTCTCCCGGGTGGGCTTCCACCTCATCGACCCGGGGCCGGCCGCGATCGAGGACGCTCCGCCGATCGAGCCCGGCAGGGTAGACGCGCGCGGGGCGACGGGGCGGGATCGCTCGAGAGCGTCCGGAGTCCGCCGCGCGCGTGCCCCCGAACCCGAAGAGCCCGAGCCGGTCTCGAGCGCGCCGCGCCCGTCGATCCTCCGCCGCGGCACCTGGGGCGCCCGCCCGCCGAAGTACGCCTACTCCTACACGCGGGCCGGACACGTCGGGGTCCACCACACCGCGTCCGTCGACGACTTCTCGGCCTCGACCCGCGCCGAGTGCGCCGCCCGGCTGCGCGCGATCCAGGCGTTCCACATGGACACGAACGGCTGGAACGACATCGGCTACGCGTGGGTCGTCTGCCGGCACGGCGACGTCTTCCAGGGGCGCGAGGACGACGACGACTCGACCGACGTACAGGGAGCTCACGACGGCTACAACAGGGAGAGCACGGGACTCTCGCTCCTCGGCTACTTTCATCCTCCGTACGACCAGCAACCGACGCAGGAGCAGCTCGCGTCCCTCGTCGACCTCATCGCCTGGATCTCAGGCCTCCGCGGGATCGACCCGGCCGGCCGGAGCCTCTATGAGGCGTTCGGCGCCGACGTCGACAACGTGTACGGTCACCGCGAGGTGAAGGAGACGAGCTGCCCGGGCGACCACATCTTCGCCCTGAAGGAGCTCCTGCGCGCCGCCGCGCGCGAGAAGCTCCTCGTCGAGGCGCTCTGACCCGGGTTCGACCCGCGCGCCGCCTAGAATTCCCGGATGGCCCCCGACACCTCACTCGAGTCCGGGCTCGAGCCCGCGCTCGACCGCGCCGCCCGCGCCGTCGACGACGCGGACGCGATCCTCGTCACGGCGGGAGCCGGGATGGGGGTCGACTCCGGCCTCCCTGACTTCCGCGGCCCCGAAGGTTTCTGGCGCGCCTACCCCGCCTTCCGCGACCTCGGCCTCCGCTTCGAGCAGCTCGCGAGCCCGCACTGGTTTTTCCGGGACCCCGCGCTCGCCTGGGGCTTCTACGGCCACCGCCTCGGCCTCTACCGCGAGACGGTTCCCCACGAGGGCTTCCGCACGCTCCTGCGCTGGGCCTCGGAGACGAGGCACGGCGCGTTCGTCTTCACCTCGAACGTCGACGGCCAGTTCCAGAAGGCGGGCTTCCCCGACGGGCGCGTCGCGGAGTGCCACGGCTCCATCCACCACCTCCAGTGCCTCCGCGGCTGCGGCGAGCCGATCCGCTCCGCGGAGGGCGTCGACGTCGAGGTCGACGCGGCCTCCTGCCGTGCCCGCGAGCCGTTCCCGACGTGCCCCGGCTGCCGCGGCCTCGCGCGCCCGAACATCCTCCTCTTCGGCGACCTCGGCTGGGACGACGCGCGGACCTCGGCCCAGATGGAGACGCTCGGAGACTGGCTCGACGGCGTCTCCGGCCCGCTCGTCGTCCTCGAGCTCGGCGCGGGGACGAGCGTCCCCTCCGTCCGGACGTTCTCCGAGCGGGCGGTGCAGGGCACGCGGCGGACCCTCGTGAGGATCAACCCTCGAGAGCCGGAGCTCGGCCGCGATTTCGGGGCGCCCGCCTCGGATTCTCTCGAGCATCTCTTCTCGGCCTCGAGGCACGCCGCGCGCCCGACCGGGATCTCGCTTCCTCTCGGCGCCCTGGAGGCGATCCGCGCGATCGACGCCCGGCGCGCCGCCGGCCGCCGTTGACGTCCCGCCGTCCGGGCCCCCGGGCCGCCCCCTTCGCGGGCTGTCGCGTTTGCACGTGTGCTGATACCATGCTCTGATCCGAAACGATTACCCGGGAAATGGTGAGAATTCATCAGGTCCGGGCCGGTAAACTCCTCGTCGGAGGAGGCACCATGCCCGCCCTGAAGGAAAGACCGAAACCGTTCGTCCTCCCCGAGTTTTGCAAGGGCTGCGGACGCTGCATCAGCGCCTGCCCGAAGCACTGCATCTCGATGGGGACCGAGATCAACCCGAAGACCGGGCTCACGCCGATCGTCCTCGACCTGACGAACTGCAACGGGTGCGGACTCTGCATCGACGCCTGCCCCGAGCCCTACGGACTTCAGCAGACCCCGGCCGACGCCGACTACGAGCTCCAGGACCCCGCGAAGCTCTTCGGCGACCGGATGACCGACGCCCCCGAGCCGGTCGACATCCCCGACCAGGTCGTCCCGCTCCCGAAGATGGAGCCCCTCGTCCTGAAGGGGAACTACGCCGCCGCCGTCGGCGCGCTCCTCGCCGGCTGCCGCCACTTCTTCGGCTATCCGATCACCCCCTCGACCGAGGGCGCCGAGCTGATGGCGAAGCTCATGCCCCACCTCGACGGGACGTTCCTGCAGGCCGTCTCCGAGGTCGCGACCGTCAACATGATGTACGGCTGCGGCGGCGCGGGGATGCGCTCGATGACGTTCACCTCGTCCCCCGGCTTCTCGCTGATGCTCGAGGGGATCAGCTACATGATCGGGGCCGAGGTCCCGGGCGTCTTCATCAACGTCATGCGCGGCGGGCCGGGCCTCGGGAACATCGCTCCCGAGCAGTCGGACATCAAGCTCTGCTGCCGCGGCCTCGGCCACGGCAACACGCACGCGATCGTCCTGACGCCCTCGACGCCGCAGGAGATGCTCGACCTGACGATGCTGGCGTTCGAGCTGACGTTCAAGTACCGCAACCCGGTCGTCATCGCCTCCGACGGCTACCTCGGCCAGATGACCGGCAAGGTCTCTCTCCCCGAGTCGCTGGTGAAGCCGGGCATCCCGAAGTGGGCCGTCTACGGCGACCTCGAGCACCGGCGGAACCTGATCTCCTCGATCTACCTCTCCGAGGTCGACCTCGAGAAGTGGAACGTGGTTCTCAACGCCAAGTACGCGTCGATGCAGGTCGAGCAGCGCGCCGACCTCTACATGTGCGACGACGCCGAGGTGCTCCTCGTCGCGTGCAACACGCCGGCCCGGACCGCGAAGGGGGCCGTCCAGGTCCTCCGCTCCCGCGGCATCAAGGCCGGGCTCTTCCGCCCGGTCACGGTCTGGCCCTTCCCGATCGAGAAGCTGAAGACGGTCCTCCCGAACGCGAAGCGCATCGTCGTCGTCGAGGCCTCGAACGGCCAGCTCGAGGACGAGGTCAAGATCGCGCTCGCGAACGCCCGGATCCGCGAATACCCCGAGATCGAGCACGTGCGCCACTTCGGCGGCGTGCTGCCGCAGATGGAGGAGGTCATCTTGAAAGTCGCCGCGGGGCAGGAGGTGACCGTATGACGACGTCCGCCTTCTACGGCAAGTTCGAGCGCCACTCGCACGGTGAGGGGCTCAAGGGCCACTCCACGCACTACTGCCCGGGCTGCGGCCACGGCCTCGCCCACAAGTACCTCGGAGAGGCGATCGACGAGCCCGGCATCCAGGACAAGACCGTCGCCGTCTCCCCGGTCGGATGCTCCGTCTTCCGCTACTACTACTTCGACGTCGTCAACCCCCATGCCCCCCACGGCCCCACCCCCG
>JAGOBQ010000327.1 GCA_017999215.1 Thermoanaerobaculia bacterium | reverse complement strand
ACGTACGAGGCCGAGATCGCGACGGCCGACGCGGTCGTCGGCGAGCTGCTCGACCACCTGCGGGCGCTCGGGATCTACGAGAAGGCGATCGTGATCGTCACCTCGGACCACGGCGAGGGGCTCGGCGACCACGGCGAGGAGCAGCACTCGCTCCTCCTCTACCGTGAGGCGCTCCAGGTGCCGCTCTTCCTGAAGCTCCCCGGGAACGCCGGCGGGGGGCGGCGCGTGCCGGCGCCGGTCCAGCTCTCCGACATCTTCCCGACGGTCACGTCGCTCCTCGGCCTGCCCACGCCCCAGGGCGTGAGCGGGCGCTCGCTCCTCGCGAGCGCGGTGGAAGGGGCGACCCCGCGGACGCTCTACGGGGAGACGCTCTACCCGCGGCTCCAGCTCGGCTGGGCCGACCTGAAGAGCGCGGTGGACGGGCGGTGGCACTACATCCACGGCCCCCGCCCCGAGCTCTACGACTACGTCGCCGACCCGGCCGAGAAGAACGACCTCGTCGCGTCGGAGCGGGAGACGGCGGCGCGCCTCGCCCGCGACCTCCTCCGCTTTCCGACGGGGAACGAGACGCCCGCGCCGGAGGACGAGGAGACGCTGAAGCGGCTCGCCGCGCTCGGCTACCTCGGCGGCCTGCGCGACCGCGGCAGCTCGGCCGATCTGCCGAACCCCGTCGACAACGTCGCGAGCCTCCGGAAGATGGAGGAGGGGTGGCGCCTCGCGCGCGAGGGGCGGATCGAGGACGCGGTCGCGCACCTTCAGGGGATGCTCGCGGAGAACCCCGGGATGACCGAGGCGCGGATCAAGCTCGCCGAGCTCCTCGTCGAGGCGGGGCGCGACGAAGAGGCGGCCGCGACCTACCGCGAGGCGCT
The DNA here is from genome assembly GCA_017999215.1 of Thermoanaerobaculia bacterium. GTDB lineage: Bacteria > Acidobacteriota > Thermoanaerobaculia > UBA5066 > UBA5066 > UBA5066. The sequence continues at coordinate 4,408 of JAGOBQ010000327.1, read as the reverse complement.
CTCGCGCTCGCCCGTCCCGCTCCCTGACATCACCGTCTCGCTCGGCCTCGTCGAGCTTCGCAGGAAGCGCTTCGACGAGGCGGAGCGGCTGGCGCGCGAGGCGGCGCGCTCTCTCCCGGTCGGCGGCCGGGTCCTCCTGGCGCGCGTCCTGCTCGCGAAGGGGGACGTCGCGGCGGCGGAGAAGGAGGCACGGGCGGCGTCCGGCGAGGGGAGAGGGGAGCCGGGGGCGCTCCTCGCCCTCGCGGAAGTGCTCTCCCGCGCCGGGCGCCCGGCCCAGGCGCTCGCCGAAGTCGAGCGCGCCGCGGCGCGGGCGAAGGAGCTGCGCCTGCCGCGCGTCTGGAACCTCGAGCTTCAGCGGGCCGACGCCCTCGCCCGCCTGAACCGCCTCCCGGAGGCCGAGGCGGCGTTCCACGCCGAGATCGCGGCCTACCCGGGCAACACGCAGGCCTACACGAGCCTCGCCGTCCTCCGCTTCCTCTCGGGCGACCGGGCGGGCGTCGACGGTCTCCTCGAGCAGATGTACCGGGCGAGCCCGTCGCCGCGGACCGCTCTCGTCGCGGCGAGCACGTTCGACGCCCTCGGGGCGAAGGCGAGGGGCGACGCCTGGCGGAAGCGGGCTGCCCGCGGCCGGGGCTGAGGTCGGCCGCACAAGAGAAAAGGGGGAGGCGGTGACCGCCTCCCCCTTCCCCGAATGCCGGCCGAGCGCCGGTCAGTGCTTGTCGAACTGCTCCTCTTCCGTGGAGCCCTTGAGCGCCGCCGTGGCGACCTCGCCGCCGGCGACCGTCTGCTGGATCTGGTCGAAGTAGCCGGCGCCGACGAAGCGCTGGTGCTTGATCGCCTTGAAGCCCCACTCGCGCTCCATCTGGAACTCCTCCTCCTGGAGGTCGACGAACGCGCTCATGCCGGTCTTCGCGTAGTTGTAGGCGAGCTTGAACATCGAGGCGTTCAGAGTGTGGAAGCCGGCGAGCGTGATGAACTGGAACTTGTAGCCCATCGCGCCGAGCTCCTCCTGGAACGCGGCGATCTCCGAGTCGGAGAGCTTCTTCTTCCAGTTGAACGACGGCGAGCAGTTGTAGGCGAGGAGCTTGCCCGGGAACTTCTCGTGGACCCCCTGCGCGAAGGCGCGGGCCTCGCCGATGTCGGGGGTCGAGGTCTCGCACCAGACGACATCGACGTACGGGGCGTAGGCGCAGGCGCGGGCGACGGCGTACTCGAGGCTCCCCTTGACGATGTAGAAGCCGTCCGCGGTCCGCTCGCCGGTCAGGAACTCCTGGTCGACCTTGTCGATGTCGCCGCGGATGAGGCTCGCGCCGAGCGAGTCGGTGCGTCCGATGAAGACCGTGGGGACGCCGAGGACGTCGGCCGCGAGGCGCGCGGCGATGAGCTTCTGGATGAAGTCGTGGATCGGGACGAGGACCTTGCCGCCCATGTGGCCGCACTTCTTCAGGGACGAGAGCTGGTCCTCGAGGTGGATGCCGCCCGCGCCGGCCTCGATCATCGACTTGATCAGCTCGAACGTGTTCAGCGGTCCGCCGAACCCGGCCTCCGCGTCCGCGACGATCGGCGCGAAGTAGTAGACGTCGGACCGCCCCTCCATGTGCTGGATCTGGTCGGCCCGCATCAGCGCGTTCGTGATCCGCCGGATGACGGTCGGGACGCTCGTGACCGGGTAGAGGCTCTGGTCGGGGTACATCGTCAGGGCGTCGTTCGCGTCGCCCGCCACCTGCCACCCCGACATGTAGATCGCCTTCAGCCCCGCCTGCACCTGCTGGACGGCCTGGTTGCCGGTCAGCGCGCCGAGGGCCCGGACGAACGTCTCGGTGTGGAGGAGGTTCCAGAGTCGCTCGGCGCCCATCCGGGCGACGGGGTAGTCGATCTGGATCGTGCCGCGGAGGCGGTCGACGTCCGCGGCGCTGTACGGGCGGACGATTCCCCGCCAGCGCAGGTCGTTGGCCCAGGACCGCTCGAGCTCCGGGATGGACTGGCTACGGTACATGAACGCCTCCTCGTCGTAGGTGGACATGGAGGGCACTCTATCGGAATTCTGCAATGCAGCACAACACGGGACCGTCTGTCAAGTCCGCGAAAGGGCCCCGGGAAACGGCGGCGAAAACGGAGCGATTCGGCGGTGCCGTGTCACTCCGAGGCGGGAATCGGAGTTACGTCGAGCACGCAGCCGGCGAGTCCCTCGGGCGGCACGTCGCAGGACGGCGCGACGAACGCCATCCCCCTCGGGGGCGACGGTTCCCAGCTCGACCACCGGCCGGGGGTCGGGACCCGGATCGCGAAGGCTCCCGTTCCCGCTTCGACGAAGCCGGCGGCGAAGGAGCGGTTCGCGATCGTGAGGGTGAGGACGCGGTCGCCGAGCGGGAGGCCGTTCGCCTTCAGCGTGCCCGTCACGAGGGGGCCGTCGCAGGCGAGCCGGACGCGCGCCGTGGCCCCCTCCTCGACGACGACGCGGGCCTCCACCGACGAGACGCCGAGGCTTCCGGAGCGGAACGCGCCGCTCGCGTCGCGGAACGTCCAGGAACGAAGGAGGTGCCATCGGCCCGTCTCGGCGTTCTCGACGACGAAGCGTCCGTCCGGGCCGATCGGGAGAGAGTTCCTGCCCGAGGCGAACTCTCCGCCCGCGCCGTAGGCGATCGTCGAGCGGGCGAGCTCGGCCGGCGTCCCGCAGAGCTCTCCCTCGATCCGCCCCCCCTTGCCGAGGAGGAGTTCGAGGGAATCGGCGTCGGCTCCGAGGGAGGCCGAGCTCCTCGCGAACGTCGGAGCCGAGGCGGCGACGCGGACGCCCTTTTCGCGCGGCAGGCCGGTCAGCTCGAACGCCCCCTCGGCGTCGGTCTCCGCCTGCGTCCCGTCGGCTGCCCGCGACGCTCCTGCGCCCGTCGTCCAGGCTGCCACGACGGTCGCCCCCTGCACCGCACGGCCGTCCGAGGCGGTGCGGACCCGCCCGGTCACCGTCCGGCCCTTCTCGAGCGCGAGGTCCCCGAGGTCGAGCTCCCGCGGCGCACCGGAGCCGACGGCCTCGAGCGAGACGACCCGCGTCAGGTATCCCTTCGCGCGGACGAAGACGTTCCCGGGGAAGAGGTAGGGCCGGTCGAAGGAGAAGCGACCGAGCTCGTCGGTCCGGACCCGGCCCGGGTGACCGTGGTGCGAGCGGGGGCGCCCGTCGGGTCCCGGCTCGAAATAGCCCGGGTTGATCCCCGCTTCGGCGATCGGCGTCCCGTCCGCGTCGACGACGCGCCCCGTGACGCGGTGCGCCCTCGAGAGGACGATCTCGAGGCGCGTCTCCCCTCCGAGCCGCCCATTCGCGGAGACGTGCCCCTTCGCCGTCGCGTTCCACGCGAGCGTCCCGTCGACCGGGAGGCCCGCGAGCGCGAACGTCCCGTCGCTGCCGCTCAGGGCCGAGACCTCCGGCAGGGGCGAATCGACGAAGTACTCCCGGCCGGGGCCGACCCGGATGAAGGCCCCCTCGACGACCATCCCGAGGTCGTCCCGGACGTTGCCGCGGAGCGTCCGCCCCGCCTTCAGGACGACGACCTCCGCGACGACGGGCGTCTTCCCGACGGTGAACGCCTTCTCCTCCTCGGCGATGCCGGGCCCCTTCCAGGAGAGGAGCCATCGCCCCGCCTCGAGGCCGTCGAAGGAAACGCGCGACCGCTCGGGGGCGGGGGGAAGGGAGATCCTCTTCTCGGCGAAGGGGTTTTCGGGGCGGCCGCGCTCTCCCTCGCGTATCGGGGCGAGCGAGACGACGAGCGTCTCTTCGCCCCTCTCGTTCGGAGAGAGGAACGGGATCGTCAGCGAGGCGCGGGCGGGCGGAGGGTCCGGGTTTCCGAGGGCCGCGCGGGCCGGGGAAAGGGCGAGGATTGCGAACGCGACGAGCGCCGCGGACGTCAGGGACGAGCGAGTCCCGGCTTCGTGAGGCTTCGGCAAGGTCCTTCTCCTCCGGGGGCGATTTCGAGAGGGCGTCGGAAGAGTCTACGGATGGGGAGAGGAAGCCGTCCAGAAACCTTCCGCCGTCGGCGCCCAGGCGGCCGCGCGGCCGGCTTCGGGAACCGTTCGGGAAAATGAGCGAAAATCACCGCTTCGCGTACGGGGAGCCGACCGGAACGGAGGCTGCTTCGCGCGACGAAAGACGGCATGCCCGAACAGCCTTTCCTCTCGGTCGTCATTCCTGCCCGGAACGAGGCGGAGAACGTCCGCCCCCTCGTCGCCGAGGTCCGGCAGGCCCTCGACGGGGCCTTCGAATACGAGCTGATCTACGTCGACGACGGGTCGACCGACGCGACGTTCGAGATGCTGAAGACTCTCGCCGCGGAGGGCTTCGACCGCCTGCGGGCGCTGCGGCACGAGCGGAGCACCGGCCAGAGCTTCGCGGTCCTCACCGGGGCCCGCGCGGCGCGGGGCG
>JAGOBQ010000018.1 GCA_017999215.1 Thermoanaerobaculia bacterium | reverse complement strand
AGACTGTAGAGTGTAGACCAGACCCCCACCGAAGAAGGGGTCAGGTCTACCATCTACAGTCTGCGGGGATCAGGAGAGGGCGAGGAGGGCCTCCTCCACGGCGCCGCGGACGAGTGGGACCTTGTAGTCGTTGTCCGACATCGGCTCGGCCCCCTTCACGGCGAGCTCCGCCGCCTCGGCGGCGAGCTTCGCGTCGAGGGCCTTGCCGACGAGCAGCTTCTCGACCTCCGGGACGCGCCACGGCGCGGGAGCGACGCCCGAGAGGACGACGCCGGCCGACGCGACCTTCCCGTCCTTCACGGAGAGGGCGAGGGCGACGCCGCCGAGGGCGAAGTCCCATGCCCCGCGAGAGCGGACCTTGCGGTAGAGGCCCTTCCCTCCGTCGAGCGGCGGCGGGAGGACGACCTCGGTGAGGATCTCGCCCGGCGCGAGGACCGTCTCGCGCGTGTGGTCGACCGCCGGAAGGACGAAGAGCTTCTCGACGGGGAGGCTGCGAGCCCCCTTCGGTCCGACGACCTTCACCGTCGCCCGGAGCGCGACGAGCGGAGAGGCGGTGTCGGAGGGGTGGACGATGAAGCAGCCGGAGCCGCCGAAGATCGCGTGGTAGGTGTTCTCCCCGGCGACGGCGTAGCAGATCTCGCCCCCCTTGCGGGCGCAGTCGAAGTCGCCGCGGAAGTACCAGCAGCGCGGGCGCTGGCAGAGGTTTCCGCCGAGCGTCCCCTGGTTGCGCAGCTGGGGGCTCGCGGCGGCGGCGGCCCCCTGCGCGAGGGCGGGCCACCCCTTCACGACGTCGGGGTGCCGGGCGAGCTCGGCGAGCGTCGTGAGCGCTCCGATCCGAAGGCCCCTGTCCTTCGTCGCCGAGATCCCCCTCAGGTCGGAGAGGCCCGAGAGGCTGACGACGGACTTCGCGTCGAAGACGCCGTCCCGGAGGCAGCCGAGGAGGTCGGTGCCGCCGGCGTGGGCGCGGGCCCCCGCGGCCGCGAGCGCCTTCACGGCATCGGCGACGGTGCGGGGACGGACGTAGCGAAAGCTCGGAAGCATCGCGTCACCCCTTCTTCCCGGCCGCGGCGAGGAGCGCGGCGAGCTTCGGCGGCGTGATCGGAGAGTCGTGGACCCGGAGGCCGACGGCGTCGCGGACCGCGTTCGCGATCGCCGCGGCGGTCGGGATCGTCGCCGGCTCGCCGACCCCCTTGGCGCCCGCGGTGTTGCACTCGGTGTCGACGAGCTCGGCGGAGAGGACCTCCTGCGCCACCGGGACGTCGAGCGCCGTGGGGATCTTGTAGTCGTGCCAGTTCGCGTTGACCATCTTCCCGGTCTGCCGGTCGAGGACCCGCTCCTCCGTTCGGCCGAGGCCGAGGCCCATCACGAGCCCGCCCTGGACCTGGCACTCGAACGTCAGGCGGTTCATGACCCGCGCGCTGTCCTGCGCGGCGACGAGCCTCGTGACGGCGACCTCTCCCGTCCGCACGTTCACCTCGACCTCGGCGAAGTGCGCCGCGAACATCGAGATGACCTTCCCCTCGACGTTCGGCCCGCGCGTCCCGACGCCGACGAGGACCTGGTTCCGCTGGAGAGCCGGCACCGCGGTGACGGCGAGCTTCTTCGCGGGGTCCTTCGTCGAGACGACGTCGGCTCCCTCCAGCTTCAGCTCCGCCGCGGGGACCTTCAGCTCCTCCGCCGCCCCGGCGAGGAGCTTCGTCCTCACCTCGACCGCCGCGGCGCGCGCGGCCGGCATGTCGGACGGCACGGTCTTCGATCCGCCGCTCGGGCCGCTGTACTGCGTCGTCCCGGTGTCGGCGTGCTCGATCTGGATCTTCTCGAGCGGGACGCCCAGCTCCTCGGCGACGGTCTGGGCCATCACGGTCTTCGTGCCGGTGCCGATGTCGGCGGCCCCGGAGTTCACGTTGACGCTCCCGTCGGCGAAGAGCTTCACGACGACCGTCGCCGGAGGGCCGCCCCCGTAGCCCCACATCCCGGCCGCGACGCCGTACCCCTTGCGGATCGGCCCGTCGTCCTTCTTCGCCGCCCGGGTCGTCTCCCACCCGAACGCCTTCGCGCCGTCCGAGAGGCACTCCGCGAGGCCGGTGGAGGTGTACGGGAGGTTGCCGCGCCGCTGGCTCACCTTCGGCACGTTCGCGAGGCGGAGCGCGACCGGGTCCATCCCGAGCTTCCGCGCCAGCTCGTCCATCGCCTGCTCGAGCGCCCACGCCCCCTGCGGGAAGCCGGGGGCGCGCATCGCCCGGGCCCGCCCCGCGTTGATCGCGACGTTGTCGTCGACCGTCGCGACGTTCGGGCAGGTGTAGAGGTCCGTCGCGAGGAACGACGTGTCGGCGCCGTTCGGATAGGCGCCGCCCGACCCGATCGAGGAGAACTCGATCGCCGTCAGGGTGCCGTCCTTCTTCGCGCCGAGCTTCACCTTCATCGTGTTCGCAGGGCGGTTCCCGGCGTTCCGGAAGACCTCCTCGCGCGTCAGGAAGAGCTTCACGGGGCGGGCGGTCCTCTTCGCGAGGAGCGCCGCGATGACCGTGTACTTCCCCGCCTCCAGCTTCGAGCCGAAGCCGCCCCCCATGTAGTGCCCGAGGACGCGGACGTTCGCGAGCGGGAGCTTCAGCGCGCCCGCGACCATCTGCTGGACGACGAAGACGCCCTGGGTCGAGTCCCAGATCGTCAGTCGGTTCCCGTCCCACTTCGCGACGGAGCCGTGGACCTCCATCGGCGCGTGGATCTCGCAGGCCGTCGAGTACGTCCCCTCGACGACGGCGTCGGCCGCCGCGAAGCCTGCCGCGAGGTCGCCCCGCTCGTACCGGGCCGGCTCGCCGTATCGGTTCCCGCCGTCGTGGACGAGCGGGGCGTCGGAGGCGAGCGCCTCGCTCGGGTCGAGGACGAACGCGAACTCCTCGTACTCGACGCGGATCGCCTTCAGCGCGTCGAAGGCCTGGGCGCGCGTCTCCGCGGCGACCGCGGCGACCTCGTCCCCCTCGTGGCGCACCCGCTCGTCGAAGAGCTTCGAGTAGAACCGCCCGCGGCTCCGGTACCACGGCACGTCGGCGCCGGGAGAGAAGGCGGTGAGGACCGCGCGGACCCCCGGCATCTTCTCGGCCGCGCTCGTGTCGATCGCCTTCACCCGGGCGTGCGCGTGAGGGGAGCGGAGGATCGCGGCGTGGAGCATGTCGGGGAGGGCGAAATCGAGCGGGTAGACGGCCGAGCCGCTGACGCGCTCGTACGCGTCGACCCGCGGGACGGGCTTCCCCACGACCTTCGTCTCGCCCCACGGAGGCATCTCGGCCTTCGGCGGCTCGGTCTCGGGAACGGGGCCCTGGAGCCAGTAGAGGAGGTCCGTCACGGCGTCACCTCTCCTTCCGGAACCGGGCGGCCTTGTCGACCGCCTTGAAGATGTGGGCGTAGGCGCCGCACCGGCAGAGGTTGCCGCTCATGCCGTGACGGATCTCGTCGAGCCCGGGCTCGGGGTTCTCGCGCAGCAGCCCCTCCGCCGCCATCACCTGGCCCGGCGTGCAGTAGCCGCACTGGAAGGCGTCCTCCTCGACGAATGCCTTCTGGACGGGACCGAGCTCCTCCCCCTCCATCAGCCCCTCGACCGTCGTCACCTTCTTCCCGTCGGCCTCGAGCGCGAGCGTGAGGCAGGAGTAGCGCGCCACGCCGTCGATCAGGACGGTGCACGCGCCGCACTCGCCCCGCTCGCAGCCCGGCTTCGTCCCGGCGAGGCCGAGCTTCTCGCGGAGGACGGAGAGGAGCGTGTCGCGCGGCTCGACGAGGACCTTGTGCGTCCTCCCGTTCACGATGAGCGTCAGCTTCGTCGGCTCGCCGGCGGGGAGCTCCGCGACGGCGGCCGGAGCCGCGGCCGGAGCGCCGAGGGCCTCCTTCGCCACCGCGACGCCGACCGCCGCGGGGACCACCGAGCCGAGGAATCCGCGGCGGGAAACGCCGCCGTTCGTGTCGAGGTCGTTCCGGTCGTCCTTGCCGTCCGCCATGCGTCCTCCCCGGGGCCGGGGCTCGGCGCCGCGCGGCGTCTCCGGCCCGATCGGGCAGTTTACGACGTGACGAAGAGCCGATCCGCGTCGCGGAAGATGCGACGGGCTCTCGGCGTGGGCTCCTCTGCGGGGCCGGCCCGGCGCCCCCGGGTTCGCCGGGAGACCGCGGAAGCCGGTGCTCTCGACACCGGCGTTCGTGATCAGGGAACGGGAGTCGGCGCGCGTCCCGAAACGTCCGCTTCGTGCGGCCGCCGTCCGTCAGCCGCGCCCGTTCCCGGAGACGGCCCGGAGCTCGGCGACGGTCCGCGCGAGCTCTTCGACGATCGGCGTCGTCCCGGCCTCGCGGAACGCGGCGACGAGAGACTCGAGGTACCAAAGGGTCTCGTCGCGCCCGGCGTTGAAGCGTTCCCAGAGCGCGGGGCCGTGGATCCGGAGGTCCGTCACCATCGTCCGGGCGTTGTGGAGCTTGTCGGCCGCCGAGACGAGCCGCACGTGCGCCGGCTCGTTCCGGACGCGGGCGACGTACGCTTCCTTCCGGAGCCGCCACGGCGGCTTCGGGGAGACGTCCGTGTCGGTGCACCCGTCGACGATCTCGGCGACGAGGTCGCCGAAGCGCTCGCGGATCCGTTCCGCCGTCGGGCGCCCGCCCTGGTCCTCGACCGCGTCGTGCAGCAGCGCCGCGATCGCCTGGTCCTCGGTGCCGCCGTGCTCGAGGACGAGCGCGGCGACGGAGAGGAGGTGGGACACGTACGGGACGCCGGTCCCTTTCCTCGGCTGCTCGCGGTGGAGGTCCACCGCGAACGCGAGCGCGTCGTCGAACTTCGTCGAGAGGATCGGGTTCGCCCGGCCCGGCATGAGCGGATCGTGCCACGAACGGCGGCGACGAGGGGAGGCGGTCGCCGCCGGACCGGGAAGCGGGTACCCTTGCCCTCATGGCACAGCCTCGCACGCCCTCCCCGAAGCGCACCCGCTCGGCCGCCGGGCGCGCCGCCCCCGCCGCCGCTCCCGCTGCATCGTCCACGGAGGCTTCCGGCCTGGGCGACGTCCCTCCCCCGCTCGTCTACGAGCGGACCGCCGCCGCCGCCGAGGACGAAGGTTTCGACGCCGCGACCGCCGCGGTCTTCGCGGCCGTCGCCGCCGTCGACGTCTTCTGTGTCTCCGAGACGGGCGGAAGCGTGCGCCACAGGCTCGGCTCGCTCGTTCACGCGGCCGACCTCGCGGAGCACGCGCTCGAGGACGTGGGGGCCGGCGAGGAGGAGTTCACCCACCTCTTCGCGCCGCGCCTCCCGTTCGACGTCCTGCTCGGAGAGACCGGGCGCCTCACGGCCGCGGACCTCTTCCTCGAACGCTGGGGCGACGACATTCCGAAGGAGGCCGTCCGGGCCGTGAAGGCGCTCGTCCGCGCCGAGGACACCGCCGCCCGCGCGACCTGGGCCGGCAAGTCCGCGACGATCCTCGACCTCGCGACCGGTCGCGCCCTCCCCGGGCCCGCGCTCCTCCGGCGCGGGACGCGTCCGTTCGTCTGCCGCCTCGTCCGAATCGGCAGCTCCTTCGTCCCCCTCGCCGTCGAGAGGATCGTGAACCGGGTCACCGACGAGGAGCTCCTCGCCGAGGTCCGGGGGGCCGCCCAGCTCGGCCGCGACGTGCTGAAGGCGGCGGGGCTCCGGCTCCGGAGCACGAAGAAGGGGTTCGGGCTCGGAGCGCGGACGTTCGCGGCTGCGAACGAGTGAACCCGGACGGTCGGGCGCGGTCCGCTCCTCTCCACCGGAGCCCTGCCCCGGCCTCGCGCTCACGTGAAACGGCCCGGCGCTCTCGCGCCGGGCCTTCTGGTCCACCGTCGATTCCGGCGCCCCCTCCCATCTCCGGAGGGGGCCCGGGGGAATCCCGTCGGACGGGTTCCCCCGGCGCGGAGAGCTCCTAGTACATCCCGCCCATGCCGCCGCCCTGGGGCATCGCGGGCGCCTTCTCCTTCTCCTTGATCTCCGAGATCATCGCTTCCGTCGTGAGCATGAGGCTGGCGATGGAGGAGGCGTTCTGGAGCGCCGACTTCGTCACCTTGGCCGGGTCGATGATCCCCGCCTTGAGGAGGTCCTCGACCTTCTCGGTGGCCGCGTTGAAGCCGATGTTGCCGCCCTTCTCCTTGAGCTCCTTGAGGATGACCGCTCCCTCGATCCCCGCGTTCGCGATGATCTGGCGGGACGGCTCCTCGAGCGCCCGCTTGACGATGTTGATGCCGACCTGGATGTCGCCCTGCTCCTTGAGCGTCGCGACCGCGTCCATCGCGCGGAGGAGCGCCACGCCGCCGCCGGGGACGATGCCGTCCTCGACCGCCGCCTTCGTGGCGTGCATCGCGTCCTCGACGCGGGCCTTCTTCTCCTTCATCTCGGTCTCGGTGGCCGCGCCGACCTTGATGACGGCCACGCCGCCGACCATCTTCGCGAGGCGCTCCTGGAGCTTCTCGCGGTCGTAGTCCGAGGTCGTCTCCTCGATCTGCGCCCGGATCTGCTTCACGCGGCCCGCGATGGCCTCCTTGCGCTTGCGGTCGGTCGTGTCGACGACGATCGTGGTGTTCTCCTTGTCGACGACGATCTTCTTGGCCTCGCCGAGGTCGTCCCACTTGACGTTCTCGAGCTTGATGCCGAGGTCCTCGGAGATCATCTTGCCGCCCGTGAGGATCGCGATGTCCTCGAGCATGGCCTTGCGGCGGTCGCCGAAGCCGGGCGCCTTGACGGCGCAGACCTGGAGCGTGCCGCGGAGCTTGTTCACGACGAGCGTCGCGAGCGCCTCGCCCTCGATGTCCTCGGCGATGATGAGAAGCTGCTTGCCCTGCTTGGCGGTCTGCTCGAGCACGGGGAGGAGGTCCTTCATCGAGGAGATCTTCTTCTCGAAGATGAGGATCCGGGCGTTCTCGAGGACGGCCTCCATCCTCTCGGCGTCCGTGACGAAGTACGGGGAGAGGTAGCCGCGGTCGAACTGCATCCCCTCGACGACCTCGAGGGTCGTCTCGAGGCCCTTGGCCTCCTCGACCGTGATGACGCCGTCCTTGCCGACCTTGTCCATCGCCTCGGCGATGATCTTGCCGATCTCCTCGTCGCCGTTGGCCGAGATCGTCCCGACGAACGCGATCTCCTTGGCGTCGACGCTCTTCTTGAGCTTGTCGATCGACTCGACGGACTTCTTCACGGCGATCTCGATGCCGCGCTTGAGCTCCATCGGGTTGTGGCCGGAGGTGACCATCTTGATCCCCTCGCGGTAGATCGCCTGCGCGAGGACCGTGGCGGTCGTCGTGCCGTCGCCGGCGATGTCGGAGGTCTTGGAGGCGACCTCGCGGACCATCTGGGCGCCCATGTTCTCGAGCGGGTCGGCGAGCTCGATCTCCTTGGCGACGGTGACGCCGTCCTTGGTGATCAGGGGCGAGCCGAACTTCTTCTCGATGACGACGTTCCGGCCCTTGGGGCCGAGCGTGACCTTGACGGCGTCGGCCAGCTTGTTGACGCCGCGGAGGATGTTCTGGCGAGCGTCCTCGCCGTAGGTGATGTTCTTGGCAGCCATTTCTCTAACCTCGCCTTACTTCGCGTCGACGATCGCGAGGACTTCGTCCTCGCGGAGGATCAGGTACTCGTTCTCGTCGATCTTGATCTCGGTGCCGGCGTACTTGCCGATGAGGATCCGGTCGCCGGCCTTGACGGTCAGGGCCACGCGCTTGCCGTTGTCGTCGAACTTGCCCTCGCCGACGGCCTCGACCGTGGCCTCCATCGGCTTCTCCTTGGCGGTGTCGGGGATGATGATCCCGCCGCGGACCTGCTCCTTGGGCTCGACCCTCTTGACGAGGATGCGGTCATAGAGAGGACGGATCTTCATTGAGTTCTCCTTCTCGGGTCTCGGTCTGTCGGGGCAGTTCACCCCGTTTGGAAGCTGATCGGCGATCGTTAGCACTCGCCAGGGGCGAGTGCTAACAACCTATAACCTGCGCATTCCCTTGTCAAGTGAGGCGGAAGACGCCGACTCGACCGCGTCCGGGACGACGATTCCTACTCCTTGGAGAACTGGGCCAGGTGGTAGGCGAGGAAGGCCTTCTGGGAGGGCGTGAGCTCTGGAAACACAGGCAGGGCAAGAGTCTCCAGCGCCGCCTGCTCCGCGACAGGGAAGTCGCCGGCCTTGCCGCCGAGGTTCGCGAAACACTCCTGGAGGTGAAGCGGCACGGGGTAGTAGATCGCGCATCCGACCTTCAGCTGGGTGAGACGGTCTTTCAGCTCGTCCCGGCGCCCGCGGGCGACCCTCACGACGAACTGGTTGTAGACGTGGTGCCGGCCAGGAGCCTCGCGAGGGAATCCGATCCCGCCCTCTTCGAACGTCTTTCCGCCGTGCTCCAGGAAACGTCGCTCGATGTCGGCCGCGTTCTGCCGCCGCCCTTCGGCCCACGCGTCGAGGTGCGGGAGCTTGACGTGGAGGACGACCGCCTGTAGAGCGTCGAGCCGGAAGTTCCCGCCGACGAGCTTGTGGTGGTAACGGCTCGTCTCCCCGTGCATCCGGAGTGCGCGCAGCGTCGCCGCCATCGCGTCGTCGTTCGTCGTCACCATCCCGCCGTCGCCGAAGCCGCCGAGGTTCTTCGACGGGAAGAACGAGAACGCCCCGAAGTCGCCGAGCGCGCCCGCCTTCTTCCCCTTGTAGCCCGCCCCGAGCGACTGGCAGGCGTCTTCGATGACCGGGATCCCCTTCGCTCTCGCGACGTCGAGGATCGGGTCCATGTCGGCACACTGGCCGTAGAGGTGGATCGGCTGGATCGCCTTCGTCTTCGGCGTGATCGCCGCGGCCAGCTTCGCCGGGTCGACGTTGTACGTCGCCGGGTCGATGTCGCAGAAGACGGGACGCGCCCCGAGGCGGACGACGGCTCCGGCCGAAGCGAAGAACGTGTAAGGCGAGGTGACGACGTCGTCGCCCGGCCCGATGCCGAGCGCCATCATCGCGGCGAGCTGGGCGTCGGTGCCCGACGACATGCCGATCGCGTGCTTCACCCCGACGTACTCCTCGATCGCCTTCTCGAACGCCTCGACCTTCGGGCCGAGGATGAATCCCTGGCTCTCGAAGAGCTCGTCCGTCGCGGCGCGGATCTCGTCGCGGACCGTTGCGTACTGCTTCTTCAGGTCGAGGAGGGGGACAGGGACGGCGAGCGGCATCGTCGGTTCCATAGCGGGAAGGGAGCATAATCCAGCGACTCGAGGCGCGGAGGATCCTTGTGAGTGCCATTCTGGAGGGCGGAGGCTCTCGACTCCCGTCCCCCCCCCCTTTGCGCCCGGCAGACGAAGGCGTGCCGACCCGGCTCCTCTCCCTTTCCATCCTCGTTTCCGTACTGCTCGTCCTACCGTCATTCCGGCTCTGGTTCCAGAGTCCAATGGACCTGATCCGGCACGAGTTCGACTTCTTCCTCGGGTACTTCGCCGAGTCGAGCCAGGGCGCAGGACCTCTGGCCGTACTCTCAGGACGAATCCTCCAGGCGGCGCTCCTCGTCGCCGCCGGTGCGCTCTACGCGACGATCGCCGCCCGGCTCCGACTCGTACAGGCATCGGTGCCGAGCTCTCCTCTCGTCCTCCGCGCCAGTCTCGTCGCGTTCGTCTTTTCCGTGGGGCTCCCCTGGTTGAGTCCCGACGTCTTCTATTACATTGGCCTCGGCTGGCTCGAGGCCCGGTACGACCTCGATCCGTTCCGGCACGCGATCGCACAGACGGGTGCAGCGGCGTTCGATCCCATGTTCACGAATGTCCTGCCAGACTTCCTGACCCTGCCCGGCACCTACGGCCCCCTCTTTCAATCGCTCGCCACGGGGCTCGCCGCCCTCTCCTTCGGGAAAATCAAGGTCGCCCTCGCCCTCTTCAAGCTCGTCACTCTGGCCTGTCACGTGGCCGCGTCGGCTCTGGTCGTCCGGCTGGCCGGGCCTCGGGGCGCCCCGTTCGCCTTCTACGCCTTCGCCTGCAGCCCGATCGTCCTCCTCAGCGCGATGACCGGCATGCACAACGACCACCTCATGGTGGTGTTCGTGCTCGCGGCCCTCGATCTCCGGCGTGGCGACCGCCCGTTCTCCTGCGGATTCGCGCTCGCCTGCGCGGTCGGCGTGAAGTACGCGCCGCTCATCGCCCTCCCCCTCTTCGTCGCAGACTGGACTCTCCGGGGGCGGTCGGGAAGGGCCCTCTCCTTCCGCGCCCCCCTCCGCTTCCTCGCGGGTTTCGCGCTCCCGGTCGCTCTTCTCGCCCTTCGCTATCCGGGCTTCCCGTCGAGTCTTCTATCGGCGATCCGACACGGGAGCGGGACTTTCCGGAGCAGCGTGCACTTCTTGCTCGGCGCCGTCGACCGGTTCCTGTTCCAGGTCCCGGCTCCCGCGATGAGCCGGATCCTGCTCGCGGCGTTCTTCCTCCTTGCCGCAGCCAGCCTCGTTCTCCTCGTCAGGGACCGGTTCAGGGGCCGGCCGGGCGCACTGGAGAGGGCCTGGGTCTTCCTGTTTCTCTCGCACTTCCTCACCTTGAACACCAGCAATCACGAGTGGTATCTGACCTGGCTCCTCGGTCCCGCCCTCGTCGGGGCCGGCGCGGCCGCCGAGAGGCTTTCCATCCGGCTGTCAGCCTGGTTCATGCCCCTGGTCATCTTCACGGCGAGGAGCCCAGCGGACGTCCTCTGGCCCGCGAACATCGCGCTCTATCTGCTGCTCGCCGCCTTCGGAGCTCCGTTTCTCGTCTCGTGTTTCCGGCGGGAGTCCGGGAGGAACGTCATCGCTGCCGTCCCGGACGATCGTCGCCCGTAACCGCGCACGCCGCCGATCGCGGATGCGCCCGCGTTCACGACGCCAGAGGGGAGGCCTGAGGTCGGCGGCGCGACCGAATGCCCGAAGGAGGACCGGACCGAGTAACCGCAGCACGGGGGCTGAAGGAAGACTGGTCTCCTAGGGTCCCATCGTAGCTATCGCGCTGTAGGTATCGATGGCAGCGTCGCGGAGGAGATAGTACGACCTCTTCCGAAGGCCGGCCATTTCCCGAACCGAAGGGACTGGAGTCCGCCTTGGCGGATCAGCAGACCGCGGACTGGAAAGACCTGGCGCTCGTAATCCAGTATTTCGAGACTATTCATGTTCGCGAAATCCGCGCGAAGACGCCGCCGGGCGGGCGCACTTCACGGATTCGGGTTCCGGTCATCGCCATAGTCATCACTCCACCTGTGACGGGAGTCGCGTCTATACTTGGCCTCATGAATTCCAGACTGGATAATGCCGCGATATCGCGCACTGGCTCCGGCGTCCCGCCAAGTCGGGGGCGCCTCCTCGTCCTCACGCCTGGGATGGGTGCGGTCGCGACGACTTTCATGGCCGGTGTGGAGGCCGTTCGCCGCGGCACTTCCCAGCCGTTCGGTTCGATCACACAGCTTCAGACCATCCGCATCGGCAGGCGTTCCGACCAGCGCAATCCCCTCATTCGCGACTTGGTTCCGTTGGCTCCTCTCGAAGATCTCTGTTTCGCGGGCTGGGACCCCATTCCCGACAACGCGTACGAGGCCGCTTGCCGCGCGGAAGTGCTGCAGCGGTCCCATGTCGACGCCCTTCGGGACTTTCTATCGGGTGTGGCGCCGATGGCCGCCGCGTTCGACCAACACTACGTCAAGCGTCTCGACGGGCCGAACGTCAAACCGCTACGTCACAAGCGGGATCTGGCTGAGGCGCTCCGGGTCGACGTCCGCAAAGCGCTCGCGGATTCCGGGGCGTCCCGCGCGGTGATGATCTGGTGCGGATCGACGGAGATCTTCCTCACCCCAGCGCCCTGCCACCAGTCCATCGACGCCTTCGAGGCCGGCCTCTCCCAGGATGACCCCGCGATCTCGCCGTCGCAGCTCTACGCCTACGCCGCGCTGAAGGAGGGTGTCGCCTACGCCAACGGCGCCCCCAACCTCTCGGCCGACTTCCCGGCCCTCGAGCAGCTCGCTCTCGAGAACCGTGTACCGATCGCGGGCAAGGACTTCAAGACAGGCCAGACCCTGCTCAAGACG
This sequence comes from Thermoanaerobaculia bacterium, assembly GCA_017999215.1. Lineage (GTDB taxonomy): Bacteria > Acidobacteriota > Thermoanaerobaculia > UBA5066 > UBA5066 > UBA5066. The sequence goes on along the minus strand of JAGOBQ010000018.1, from coordinate 5,907 downwards.
ATCATCGCTCCGGGACTCAAGGCACGAATGGTGGGCGTCCACGGCTGGTTCTCGACCAACCTCCTGGGCAATCGCGACGGCGAGGTGCTCGACGACCCGGAGAGCTTCCGGGCAAAGGAGGTATCGAAGTCCGGCGTCCTCGACTCGATTCTCCAGCCGAGTCTCTATCCGCAGCTCTACGGCGACCTCCACCACCGTATCCGGATCAACTACTACCCGCCGCGAGGGGATTCCAAGGAAGGCTGGGACAACGTCGACATCTTCGGCTGGCTCGGCTATCCGATGCAGCTGAAAATCAACTTCCTCTGTCGCGACTCCATTCTCGCCGCACCGCTGGTCCTCGACCTGGTCCTGCTCCTCGACCTGGCCCAGCGTGCCGGCCGTTCCGGCGTCCAGGAGTGGCTGTCTTTCTTCTTCAAGAGCCCGCACGTCGAGCAGGGACACGTCGCCGAGCACGATCTCTTCATTCAGCACTTTCGGCTCAAGAACACGCTCCGCGTCCTGGCGGGCGAGCAGCCCCTCACGCATCTCGCCGAGGACGACGATTCCTCGCTCTGATACGGCGGTCGACCGGGCGGGTGTCGTTCTCGCCGCCGGTCTCGGTACCCGGCTGGCGGTCGGCGGCGAGAGCGCCCCGAAGCCGCTCGTCCCCATCCGGTCCGTCCCGGCCTTGCTTCGGGCGGTCCGCCAGCTCGAAATCGCCGGCTGCCGTCGTGTGGTGATCGTGACGGGACACCGCGCCTCTGAGATCGAGGACCAGGTCGCATCCTGGCGCCCGCGCCTCGGGGTCGCGGTGGAGACCGTATTCAACCCGGACTACCGCCTCAAGAACGGCGTCAGCCTGCTGGCCGCGCGCGAGCAACTCGCCGGCGAGTTCGTCCTTGCAATGGCCGATCACGTCGTCGGCGACGAGGTGATGCGGCTGATCCCGGGCGTCGCGCCACCCGGCGACGGCGCCACTCTCCTCGTCGACAGGGACATCGACCACGTGTTCGACCTGGAGGACGCCACGAAGGTGAGCACGGCGGATGACAGGCTCGTGGCCATCGGAAAGGAGCTGGTGGAGTTCGACGCGGTGGACATCGGCGTGTTCGTCTGCACCCCCGGCCTGCTGTCCGCCCTCGCCGAGGTCCGAGAGGAGCAGGGCGACGCGTCGCTGAGCGACGGCGTGGCCCGGCTCGCTCGGGCGGGCCGGATGACCGTCCTCGACATCCAGGGCGGCTTCTGGCGCGACGTCGACACCGCCGAGATGCGGGCCGAAGCTGAGGTCGCCCTCGCGAGGCGGGAACCGTGAGCCCTACGTACGGCGAGCGCGTCGCGGCAGTTCGTGCAGGCGCGCAGCGGAGGACCGCCAACCTGTACGACACGTACTTCACGCGGCGGGTCTCGGCCTATCTCACTGCGCTCCTGCTCCCCTACCAGGTATCGCCGAACCTGGTGAGCGCTCTCAACATCGCGATAGGACTTGCGTTGTGCTCCCTGATCGCCTTCGGCGACCGGCCTCTCGTTCTGCTCGGGGCGTTGCTGTTCCACCTCTACTCCGTCCTGGACTCAGTCGACGGCGAGCTCGCGCGCGCGCTCGGTCGCTGCTCCCTCCGGGGGATGTTCCTGGAGAACTGGAGCGCCTACCTTCAGATCAATGCCTTCGGCCTCGCGGTTGGCGCTCACCTTCTGCGTGCCGGTGGCGGCGTCGTTCCCCTTGGGCTCGCGCTCCTCGCCGCAGTGTTCGGTCGCTGCGCCGCTCCCGTGACGAGGCGGGTCGTTCTCGAGGTGCTCCAGAAGCGATCTCCTGCCGAGACTTTACGGGAGCCTCCTGCTGGGGCGGCGAGGCCTCCCGTCGCGGGTCCGCCCGCAGCGAAGGGCGGGGGCGCCTCCTGGTTGCGGCGCTTCGTCGAGGAGAGCCTCCTCTACCAGACGAACATCTGGCTGGTCCTCTCGTCCCTGCTCGTTATCGAAGCCATCTTCCCTGCACTGGCCCTTTGGCTCGTTTTCCCGGCGTTCCTCTTCTACACCCTCGGGGCGCTCGTGAAAGAGGCCGGCATCGTGTGGCTGGCCCTCGCCACGCCGTACCTTGACGACGAGGTCTCCCGGGTGGCTGGGCCAAGATCCGTCGATCCGCCGGCAGGATCCTGACCAGCCGGGGAGGAACGGGCCGCCGAGGTCATCCGCCGCCTGGGGCTCCGTCCACCAACGGTGCGGAGAGCCTAGATCGTGGGCCCCGCCAGGTCCTCTGCGCGCTCTGCGACGGCCCACATTCGTCCGGAACGGCGGAGGACGGCGGGTAACGTCAAAACTGCGGTGCCCACCACCCGCGCAACTGGTCCCACGGCTCGGTCCGCGTCGTGACGGCCCAGGCGGTGGCGGAGGCTGCGAATCAAGCCGTCAGGCTGAGCAGAGCCCCACAGGGACCTGACCACGAACCCCTCCTTCTCGAGAACGTTGATGAGGGTGCGGGGCTCGAAGTGATAGAGGTGTCTGGGAATCTCGAGACCGTACCAGTCCTCTCCGAGGAGCGAGCGCTCCCAGGCCGCGAAGTTCGGCATCATCAGGAGCAACCGGCCCTTCTGCGACAGGAGCCGGTGAACCACGCGGAGGACAGTCCGGGGAGAGCGCACGTGCTCGAGGCTGTGGCACATGGTCACCAAGTCGTACCTGCCGGCCTCAAGCTGGAGGTCCTCGACCAATCCCACGTGCACCGTCGCTCCCAGCCGCTCCGCCGCAACCGCAGCGGCCCGCTCATTGGGTTCCACGCCCTCCACCGTCCACCCCAGACTCTTCCAGACCGCGAGATAGGCACCCGCTCCGCAACCCACGTCGAGAATCCGACCCGGTGCACCAGCCAAGAAGGCGCGGAAGGCAAGACAGTTGTAGAGCCACACCAGGAGCCGGCGTGCTCCTCCCGACGAGTCCAGGCCGAGGCGCCGGAGCAGATCGCCGACGCGGCTCCGATGCTGAAGGCCCGGATCCTGATGCGGCTCGTATTCGACGGGGTAGTAGTGTGACAGTGAGTCGAGGGTCGGCCGGGGGCTCACTCGCACAAGGTCGCAGACCTCGCAACGCACGACGGCGAACGTGCCAGACACCCCATACCGGGAGTCGTCCCCACGAAGCAGGAGCGACCCGGCCATGCTGCCGCAAAGGTCACAGTTCACGACCTCGAGCTCGGGAACGAAAGCTGAAGGTCCTCGCAAATCCTCGGTCTCGGTACTCCTGCTCACGATCTGCCCTCCACCGGCGCGCGGGTTCCCGAGCCCGGCCTGTATGCGCCCATTGCATGTCCGCGAAAAGGTGTCGTCTCGGCGCCGCCACGCCACCGTTTCCATGCGAGGCCGCGCCGGAAGCCGCAATTTCGTCTGGCACTTGCCACCGAGACCTGGCAGCCGGCACGTTTCTACGCCGCATGCGTGACGACCTTGGTCCGGGTCAGGAGAACGAGCGTAGCGAGTCCGCTCATCACCGCTCCGCCGCCGAGCAGACTCCACCGAGGCCAGCCGTCCAGGTTCCACACTGCGAGGAACCAGGCGAGGACCGCAGCGATCGCAGCACACTGGAGCCAGCCGCCCAACGGCAGTCGAGCCCGCTGATACAGGACCACCGTCGCGACCTTCACCGCGATTAAACAGGTTAGCACGCCTATGGCGCCTCCTTCGGCCCCCCGCCTTCCGGCCAGTGCGAGCGTCGTGATCCAGAGCACGGACTGGCCGCCGATGGTGGACAGCACGAGGCTCCGCTCCCGTCCAAGGACGATCAGAGGCACGCTGCTGAGGACCCCGGCATGAACGGCGAAACCAAGAGCCAGCAGGGCCAGAATCGGCTGGGCGCTGCGGAAGCCGGCGCCGAAGCCGGCAATGCCAAAATGCCCGAGGACGATACAGGCGGCGAAGGCACAGGGCACGGACGCGAGACCGATCCAATTGAGGCGGCGACTAGCTGCCTCAAAGCGCTCGCGCCCAAAGCTTGCCTCGTGTGCCAGCACGGGAGTGAAGACGGCCGCAACCGCAAGCAGGGGTTGCGTCATGATGCCGACGAGGCGGGCCGCGCCAGCGAAGAGAGCGACCTGTACCGGATCGGACACGAGGCCCACGAGAAGGACAGTGGCATCGAGGTATCCCCATCCCAGGATGGCCCTCGCCCAGAGCCACCTCGCCTCGGCGGCGACGCGGCCGGCGCCTGGCCCGGCCCCGTCTCCAGAGCTCCGCACGGTTCGCGCGAGTGCCACGACCCGAACCGCTGCTGCGCCGACCGCACCAGCGCCGAGCGCCAGCTGGAATGGAACGAAACCCAGCCCGGAAGCCACGGCCGCGAGTCCCGTACCGAGCCCGACCCCGGTCACGAGTCCGGACTCCAGGATCTCGAGATCGAAGCGACCGGTCGCGCGACGGATCGCGCTGAGAAAGTCGGAGAATCCGACCGCGACACCAAACGCGAACGAGCCCACGGCCCCGAGATCACCTATCCCGCCGAATGCGACCCCGATCAGCCAGCCGAATACCAGGCACGGCAGGAGCGCTGCCAGCCGGGCCCTCAGGGCAGCGCGGACGATGCCGTTGTTGCCCACAGCGCCCGGCAAAGCGCGTGTCAGGTGCTCGGAGAGACCAAGATCGCTCAGCACGGCCGTTAAGGATCCGGCCGCGAGCCAGAAGGCGAAGTCACCCACCTCGCCAAGGCGAAAGAGCCGGGCCGCCAGTGCGAACGCAAGCAGGCGACCCGCAGCGCGGAGACCGCGCGCCGTCAGGCTCAGAGAGAGCGCCAGTACCGAGTTTTGGCGTCGCGAACCAGGACCGATGGCGCTGGCCGGCCTGTCATGCCTTGGGCTGACCATCAATCATTTCAAGCGGGCGAGAGAAATCGGATTCGCCCCGTAGGTAGCATTGAACACTGCGGCCAGCGTCGATTGAGGGGTTAAGCCACACGCGCGTACCGCCCGAGCAACCGGAGGCCGACCACCCTGAGGCCAAACCGCGGAAGCCCGAAGAGGTAGCGTCGCGCTGTTCTCCTGGGCTGCACGAGAAGCCGGAAGAGCCATTCGAGTCCATGGTCTGTAGCCCACCTCGGCCCTCGAGTCTCGACCCCGGAATACCAACGAAAGAGCCCGCCCACGGCGAGGAGAGTCGCGCCGAGGCCGGCCCGCCGCAGCGCGACGATCGTCAGCTCCTGACGTGGGCTCCCCATCGCCACGAGCACGAGATTGGCGCGCGAGCTCGCTATCCGGGCGGCGACGGACCCGAGATCCGAAGGTGGGAAGAAGCCGTGGTGGACTCCTGCCACGATGCCGGGCCACCGATCCTCCAGTACCTCAGACATCCTCGCGACGACATCGGTCTCGTCACCCAGAAGGAAGACTGTGCCGCCCCGATCGCGCAAGTCACGCAGCACCTCGTCGATGAAATCGGGCGGCGTCATTCGCTCTGGAATTACGGCGCCGAGCGCCCGAAGCCCGAGCAGCGCCCCGACGCCGTCGCAGAAGACCATATCCATCGCCTCCGTCGCCGCCGCGAGTTCCCGATCCGAATGCAGGAGCTCGAATACATGCGCGTTGACGTAGGCAGCGGATCGACCCTCGCCTCCCGAGGAAGCCGCGACGAGGGCGTCCACGAGCTCGGATCGGCGGATCGCGTCTACGACGACCGGACCGACGCGGTATCGACGCCACGGACGGACTGACGACTCCCCTGTTCTCGCTGCAGCGCGTGCTTTGAGGCCTTCCCTATCCATGGGCCGGGCCCGCATCCACTCCGGACGAGACGGAACAGCGCGACGCCGCCCCCGCTGCCACGCCGTGTGCCGCCCACCCCCCCGATGGGCACGAGGCAGAGAGGATGCTCCGACTGGACCCGCCGGTGCCGCGCCCGCCGACGTGACGCATTCCTCTTGTGGCCATGACACAGGGGGAGGGAACCACGGGAG
>JAGOBQ010000326.1 GCA_017999215.1 Thermoanaerobaculia bacterium | reverse complement strand
TCACGAGCCCAAGCGGAGAGCGCCTCGTCGTCGAGGAGCGCGCCGGTCCGCTCGATCATCCAGAGCGCCTTGACCGTGTGGCCGAAGTCGGTGTGGCGGGCGCCGGTCCCCCGCTCGACGGGATCGTGGAGCGAGCCGTGGAAGAGGCCGAGCTCCTCGCTCCAGAAGCGGTCGATCAGGACCCGCGCGATCCGCGCGAGGTCGGCGCGGAGACGCGAACGGTGGGGCTCGGGGGCGATCGAAGCGAGGAGGAGCGCGTAGGCGTTGACCTGGTCGAGCTGCGCGACGAGCTCGACGCGCGCCGTCTCGCCGCCGACGCCCCCCGCCGCCCAGCGGAGGAGGCCGCGCTCCGGGTCGTCGTAGCGGTCGAAGATCCCCTCGTAGAGGAGGAGCGCGTCGGCGAGGACGTCCGGGTCGCGCGTCAGGTAGGCCCAGAACGCGAGGCCGAGGTTCGCGTAGGCGAGGTCCTGAGCGCTGCGCGCCGGAACGGGCGGCCCGGCGACGCCGTCCTTCCACCACGACACGGCGCTCCGCTCCGCCCGGTCGAGCGCGTGCGCGCGAAGGTGGTCGACGCCCGCCTTCGCGAGCGCGAGGTAGCGCTCCTCACCCGTCAGGTGGAAGGCGACGCCGTAGAAGAAGGTCTGCCGGGAGCGCATCCGCGTGTACTCGACGCCGAGGCGCGAGGAGACCCATGTCCCCGCGACGAGCATCTCGCCGCAGGGAAGGTCGGGATCGACGAGGCTTCCGTCGTCGCAGCGGAACGTCGGGAACGCGCCGACGGGTGAGCCGAGCGCCTCCGGCTTCAGCCAGAACGGTGCGAGGTCGCGGGTGAGGTGCTCGGTCCAGGCCTCGCCGGCGGGAAGCGGGGCGGGAGCGGGCTCGAACCGCCCCTTCCCGCAGCCGCCGGAGAGGACGGCGGCGGCGACGGCGAGCGGCGGGAGAAGGCTCGTGACGAGGCGGCGCACGGGTTTCACGGCGGAGGTCCGGCACCCAGATTAGCAGCGGAGAGAGGGGCGCACGCCGTCGGTCGGCCCGCGCCCCCGTGGGCGAGCGCCTCGGCGAGGAGCGCGCCGACCGCTCCCGTCTCGAGGAGGAAGCCGTCGTGCCCGCTCGGCGAGACGAGCTCGCGGTATTCGGCTCCCGCGGCGCGGGTCCACCGGAGGACCTCCTCGGGCGGGTAGAGCAGGTCGCCCGGGATCCCGACGCCGAGGAGGCGTCCGCGGAAAGGGCGGAGCGCCGCGCCCACGCCGCCGCGCCCGCGCCCGACGTCGTGGGTGTCGATCGCGTCGAGGAGGGTCCGGTACGCGCGGGTGGTGAAGCGGCGGACGAGCTTCTGCCCGTGGTGGTTCAGGTAGTCGCGGACGGGGTGCGTCCCGGGGGCGTGCGGTCGGAACCGCCGCTCGACCTCGCCCGGCGTGCGGTAGGTGAGCATCCCGACCATCCGGGCAAGGGCGAGGCCGGAGCGGGGCGACGTCTCGATCGCCGTCCGGTGGACGTGGTTCCAGGCCGAGCCCCACGCCGTCGGCGAAGCGGGCGCGGCGAAGACGATCGCCGTCCGGGCGGCCTCGGGACGTGTCGCGCAGAGCTCGAGCGCCACCATTCCCCCGAGCGAGCCTCCGGCGACGAGCGCGAGGCGTGTCACGCCGAGCGCGTCGAGGAGGAGGGCGGCGAGCCGCGCCTGGTCGCGCGTCGTGACGGCGAGAGGTCCCCCGGCGCGTCCCGCGTCGCGGCGGAATCGCGTGCCGTAGCAGGAGCCGAGGAGGTTCGGGGAGAGGACGGCGAACGGGCGTGTGTCGATCGGGAGGCCGGGCCCGACGAAGGGGCGCCAGCCGCCGAGGTCGGCCGGCGATCCGGTGAGCGAGTGAAGGAGGAGGACGACGTTCCCGCCGTCGGCATCGACGTCCCCCTCGAGGCGGAAGGCTTGCCTGACGTCGCGGAGCGTCTCGCCCGACTCGAGCGCGAAGTCGCCCGCGCGAAACTCCGTGAGGCCGGCCTTCAGTCCGGCGGCGTCCGGGGGGGCGCTCACGTCGTCCTCCCGACGAACGTGCCCGAGCTCTCGTCTTGCGGGGCGGCGTCGTACCCGAGGACGCGGAGCGGCACGCCCCGCTCGGCGGCGAGCCGCGCGGCGTCGGTCGCGACGACCTGGGCGCCCGACCGGGCGAGGTCGAGGAGCTCGTCGTGCGAGAGGCGCGGGAGCCGCCGCGCGTCGGCGTGCCGCCGCGGGTCGCGGTCGTAGACGGCGTCGACGTCGGTGACGATGTGGCAGGGAGCCGGGCCGAGCGCCGCCGCGATGGCGACGGCGCTCGTGTCGGAGCCGCCCCGGCCGAGCGTTGCGACCTCGTGGTCCTCGCGCTCTCCCTGGAAGCCGCTGACGACGGGGACGATCCCGCGGGCGAGGAGCGCGCGGAGGCGGCGCGCGTCGACCCGGGCGACCCGCGCCGCGCCGAACGCGCCGTCGGCCTTGACGCCCGCCTCGCCCCCGCGGAGGCTCCGCGCCGGGACGCCGAGCGAATTGAGCGCGGCGGCGAGGAGGGCGGCGGAGAGGTCCTCGCCCGTGGCGAGCGCGCGGTCGACCTCGCGGGCGGCGGAGGCCGAGCGCCCCGCCTCGAGGGCGCCGAGCGTCTCGAGGATCTGGTCGGTCGTGTGCCCCATCGCGCTCACGACCGCGACGACGCGCCGTCCCGAGGCCACGAGCGACGCGACCCGGCGGGCGGCCCGGCGGATCCGGGAAGGCGTCCCGAGCGACGTGCCTCCGAACTTCACGACGAGGGTCTCGAGGCGGGCTCTCATCGCGATCGCTCCGGCGCGCCGAGGCGCGCGAGCGCCGCGTCGAGGTCCGCGAGGAGGTCCTCGGGCTCCTCGATCCCGACGGAGAGGCGGACGAGGTCGGGCGAGACCCCCGCGGCGAGACGCTCCTCCTCGGCGAGCTGCTCGTGCGTCGTCGTCCAGGGGTGGATGACGAGGCTCCTGGCGTCGCCGACGTTCGCGACGAGCGAGAATAGGCTGAGGTTCGCGATGAAGGCGCGCGCCGCCTGCTCGGCGGAGACTCCCGCGGGGGGCTTCACGCCGAACGTCAGGACGCCGCCGAAGCCGCCGGAGAGGGCGCGCGCGGCGGTCTCGTGCGTCGGGTGGGAGGCGAGGCCGGGGTACCGGACCCACGCGACGGCGGGGTGAGCCTCGAGGTGCCGCGCGACGGCGAGGGCGTTCTCGGCGTGGCGGCGGATCCGGAGCGGGAGCGTCTCGAGCCCCTGGAGGAAGAGAAAGGAGTTGAAGGGGGAGACGGCGGCGCCGACGTCGCGGAGGAGGACCGTCCGGAGGCGCGCCGCGTAGGCCGCCGGGGCGAGGGACGAGAACGAGAGGCCGTGGTAGGCCGGCTCGGGGTCGACGAAGAACGGGCGGAAGCGGTCGGAGGCGCTCCAGTCGAAGCGGCCGCCGTCCACGACGATTCCGCCGATCGCCGTGCCGTGTCCGCCGATCCACTTCGTCGCCGAGTGGACGACGACGTCGGCGCCGTGGTCCAGGGGACGGCAGAGGAGCGGCGTCGCGAACGTGTTGTCGACGACGAGCGGGACCCCCGCGGCGTGGGCCACGTCGGCGAGGGAGCGAAGGTCCGGAACGTCGAGGCGCGGGTTCCCGATCGTCTCGACGTAGACGGCCCGCGTCGTCCCGTCGATCGCCTCGCGGACCCGCTCCGGTCCGCCGGGACCCGAGGCGTCGACGAATCGGGTCGCGATGCCGAGGCGCGGGAACGTGTGCGCGAAGAGCGCCCAGGTGCCGCCGTAGAGAGAGGTCGTGGAGACGATCGTGTCGCCGGCGCGGGCGAGGTTCAGGATCGCGAGCGTCTCGGCGGCCTGGCCGCTCGAGGTCGCGACCGCGGCGACGCCCCCTTCGAGCGCGGCCACCCGCTTCTCGAAGACGTCGGTCGTGGGATTCATGATCCGGGTGTAGATGTTCCCGGGCTTCCGGAGGCCGAAGAGGTCGGCCGCGTGGTCGGGGTCGTCGAAGACGTACGACGTCGTCGCGTAGATCGGGACGGCGCGGGCGTTCGTCGCGGGGTCGGCGCTCTCCTGGCCGGCGTGGATCGCGAGGGTCCCTGGACGGAGGGCGGGGCGGGCGATGGCGGTTGCGGGCATCGGTGCTCCTTTCGTTCTCGGCGGGTGAGCAAAGAAAAACCGGCCCTCTCTCGCGAGAGGGCCGGTCGGGGTGCCGTCGTTCGGCTCGTTACGCTGCGGGCATCACATTCGCCGTCCCGCCGCGTACCCCGACTCCTCCTGCGAGAGCAGGGAAGAGCCGCACATGGGCATCGACATGGACAGGACGAAGACGCCGGTCGTAGGGCGCGCGCCGGCCGCAGCGAGGGTGCTCGCGAGCGAGCGCGGGGCGGCGGGGCGTTCCATGACGCAGCAGGGTAAGGGAACTCCCCGGGGCGCTGTCAAGCGAAACGAGCTGGAGCCGGTGCCCTCGCGTGCCGATCGCCCATTCGCCCGGGCCGGCACGACGCCGTGCCGTCCGCCCCTCGTCAGGCCGCGTCCAGAGCCTTCGCGAGACTCTCCGGCCACCGTCCGTCGTGGACGAGGCGCGCGAGCGTGGCGGCGCGAAGCCGCTTCAGCGGTTCGAGCCGTCGGAGCGCGAGGCGGTAGGGGCGCCCCTCCGGACCGGCCTCCTCGGCCCGGGTGAGGGCGAGGCCGCGCCTTCGGAAGTGGAGCGCCGCGAGGTCGGCCCCGATCTCCTCGCGCGTCCCGCGGAAGACGTAGGTCGCGGCGGAGGGGCCCGAGAGGAGCTCGAGGACGACGCGGCCCCGGACCTCCGCGAGGAGGAAGGCCGTCGTGTTCTCCGGGAGCTCCGCCTTCGCCGCGAGCCCCTCCTCGTCCGGGTCGAGCAGCTCGGCGAGTCCGAGCGCGGAGCGCTCGCGCCCGGCCCGCCGGACGATCTCCCGCGCACCCTCGAGGCGCTCGGGGGCGCTCCAGGCCTCGAGGAGCCGTTCGAAGCCGCGTCCGAGGGCCGAGGCGGGAACGGCCCGCCCGTCGGAGAAGAGCCGGGTCCCCGAGGCGGACGCGCACCGTTCCAGCATCGCCGCGCGCGCGGCGCGAACGGCACGCGCGAACGCGTCGGTTCGGCGGGCGAGGCGGCCGAAGTGGAAGGGGCCGCCCGGGGCGTCGAGGACGACTTCCCAGGTGCCCTCGGTGAACCTCACGTCCGTCACGCCGCCGAGCGGCACCTGGAACGGGTCCGCTCCCGCGGGGACGACCGCGACGTGCGTCGGCCAGACGAGAAGGCGCGCGTCGCGGG
>JAGOBQ010000325.1 GCA_017999215.1 Thermoanaerobaculia bacterium | reverse complement strand
TCCGGGCAGCGGTCGCCCGGCCCTCGGCCTGAAACGCCCGGCGCGCCGCCTATGCCCACTGCCTCTGCGGGGTGAAGTGGCCCCGGCTTCCGGCGCGGGCCGAGCGAGCCCGCCCTCCCGATCGACCCGATCGCCCCGCCGATCCACCGCGGCGGGGCGATCCTCTTTCGGGCGCGTCAGCGCGCGAGCCGGATCCCCTTCGAGAGCGGCCCGAGCTCCACGTCCTGCGGCAGGTGCGAACCTTCCACCCAGACGATCCGCTGCCGGGCAGCCGCCTCGAGGAGCTCGTGGACCGCCCCCTCGACCTCCCACGTGTCGGACAGCACCCGCTGCGCCTTCCACCGGACCGCCTCCCGCGAGTGCTTTCGACCGGCCGACCAGACCTGCAGCGGAACGCCGAGCCGGGTCAGGAACGACTTCGCTTCTTCGGCACCGAGGAGGCCCTCGTCCTTCGCGTTCGGCCCCAGGATCAGGACGACCGCCCGTCGTCCATTCCCCTTCGCCGCTTCGAGTCCCGCGACGACGACGGCATCCGCCAGCCTCTGACCGGCCGGTCCCGGCGCGGACAGAGAAGAGAGGGCGCTCGCGACCGCTCCGGGCACCAACGTCCTGCGGGCGGACCAGGGGGTCGACGGGAAGAGGTTCACGACCATCTCCTTCTGGGCCGTCATCCGGGCCACGGGACGCAGCACGCGGAACCGGAGGTCGACGGGAACGGCGAGGCGACGTCCGCCGGCGACCCCGAATCGATGGAAGGTGGGCGTACCGCTCGGGCTCTTCCGGACGTCCGGGAGCATTTCCGGGGCGCCCGCGCCTCCGCCGGCCTGGCTTTCACCCCGCCTCATCATCTCGGGGCTGGCCGCGTCGGCGCCGCTTCGGCTCGCGGCCCGCTTCAGCTGCCGGATTGCGCTCCCCTCGACGACGAAGACGACGTCGACGCCGGCGGCCTCGACGCCCTCCACCTCGAGGGGGACTCCCCGCGCCTCGAGCCAGCCCGCCATCTCCGCGGCCGAAGGAAGCGAGGCCTCTCCCTCCGGCTCCACCGGAATCGCCGAAAGCTCGGCCAGCGCTTCGGACCGCTTCGAGCCGCCGAAGATCAGCTCCGCCGACGCCGACACGCCTTCGCCGAACTCGAGGTCCGCGCGAAGGAAGTGGACCTGGGCCGGCTCGTGCGGAGGCAGCTCGATCCGGCGCGGATCGGCGAAAGCGAGCGGATTGCCGTCGAACGTGACGGAAGACGCCTTCGGCGCCTCTCCGACGAGCGCCCGCCAGGTGAGTCGCGCCACGCGGCCCGTGCCGCCGCGGCCCTCCTCGAGGACGAGGCTCGCCTCCGCGGTCGGCCGCGGCAGGTTGATCAGCTGCCGCGCCCGGCCGAGCTCCTTCCCCTCTGCGTCATAGGCCACCGCCACGAGCTCGTGCGGGGCCGGATCGCACCCGAGGTCGACCGGCGCCCGGAACGGCTCGCGCAGCTCCACGACCGGCCGGCCGTCGAGAAGCAGCGCGACCCTGTCGACGCCGCCGCTCGCCATCAGCTCCACGTTCACGATTCCGATCACGAAGCCGACGAACAGCGACGCGAAAGAGATCATCCGTCCTCCCGTACCCCGAAAAGGACACCCGAGAGGCGGCAGCGAAACGCGTGCCACGTCTTCGAAAAATCACGACCGAAATGGCCCGGCTCTCGCCCTGATGCCGTGCCCGCACCGAACCCGGATCCATCAGCGCGCGAGCCGAATCCCCTTCGCGAGAGGGCCGACCTCCACGTCCTGCGGCACGTGCGACCCCTCGACCCAGACGATCCGCTGCCGGGCCGCCGCGGCGGTGAGGTCCCGGACGGCGGCGTCGAGATCGGCCGCGCTCGCAATCGTCCGCGCCGTGGGCCACCGAGACGCCTCGGGGGAGGCGGCCTCGCCGATCGACCAGACGTGCAGCGGAACGCCGATCCGCCCGAGGAAACGCGCGGCTTCCTCCGGCGTCACGAGGCTGTCGTCCTTCGCGGAGGGTCCGAGGACGAGGACCACCGCGCGACGGCGGTTCCCCTCCGCGGCCGTCAGGGCGGCCACCGCGACGGCGTCCGCCAGCCGCTCGGACGCCCCGCTCCAGTCGGGCCAGTCGCCGTGTCGCGCTTTCAGCCAGGCGAGGTCGAGCCGCGCGTCGTCCGAGGACGACGTCGCGAGGAAGTTGTTCGCCACCATGGCGGACTGCGTCCAGATCGTGGCGACGGGCCAGAGGAAGCGGAGCCGGACGGCCGCGCCGCCGGTCGTCGGAGCCTGCGGCGCCGTCGCACGGGCCCCCGGCGGGGGCGTGCTGCGGCTCCGCCGCGAGCGCCGGCCGCGACGCCCGAGCTGCTTCAGGGTGTCCTGAACGCTCCGCTCCCCCACGACGACGACGTCGACCGGGCCACCCTCGACCGCCGCGATCTCGAGCGGCAGGCCGCCCGCTTCGAGCCAGCCGGCGAGGTCCTCGGTTTCGGGCAGGACGGCGCCTTCGTCGAGCGACAGCGGGATCGCGGAGAGCTCCGAGCGCGCTTCGACGCGGGACGGGCCCCCGACGATCATCTCGGCCGAGGCGATCACGCCGCGCCCGAAGTCGATGTCGGCGCGAAGGAGGTGGACGTGCGCCGGGTCGTGCTCCGGAAGCTCGATCCGCAGCGGGTCCGTCACCGGCAGCACCACCCCGTCGAACGACACCGTGACGGAACGGGGAACCTCCCCCGCGAGGGCGCGCCAGACGAGCCGCGCGGTCCGCGGGGAGGAATCTCCGCCGCCGTCGACGAGGAGGCTCAGGTCGGCCGTCGCCCGCGGCCGGTTCACCCACTGACGGGCGGAGGAGAGCACTCGTCCGCGCACGTCGTAGGCCACGGCGACGAGCTCGTGCGGCGCCGGCTCGCAGCCGAGGTCGACCGGCCTCGAGAACGGCTCGCGCAGCTCCGCGACGACCTGGCCGTCGAGGAGGAGCTCGACCCGGTCGACCTCGGCGGTCGCCATGAGCTGGACGTGGACGATTCCGACGACGAACCCGACGAAGAGTGAAACGAACGAAATCATGCTCCCATCCCGTCGACCTCCGAAGGGTACATCCTCGAGCGGCACGCATCCTGCGTGCCGTTCGAGCTGATGAGCGGGTTTCGCGCGAGCCTCACGCCCCTCCTCCTCTCCGCCGCGATCCTGACCGTCAGCCGTCCAGCGGCGGAGGCCGCACCGCCGGCCCCTCCACGGGCGACCGCGTCCGTCGAGCTGAGCGTCACGAACCTCGACGTCGTCGTGACCGACGCGAAGGGGAACCCGGTCCGCGGGCTCGTTGCCGCCGATTTCGAGGTCCTCCACGGCGGACGGGCGGTCGAGCTGACGAACTTCAGCGAGATTCGGCTGGTCGGAGAGACGGCTCCCGAAGCCTCCGCCTCGTCGGCCGAGGAGCCCACCGCGTCGCCGGCGAAGCCCCCTCGGCGGCGGGTGGTCCTCTTCTTCGATCGCCTCTACCTCCCCGAGCCCGGCATCCGGAAAGCCCTCTTCGACTCCGTCCGCTCCCTCGTCGGGGAGACGCTGGACGAGGGGGATGACGTCATGATCGTCACCTGGGAGCGCTCGATCCGGACGGTCCTGCCGTTCACGGACGACCTCGGCGCCCTGCGCCGGGCTCTCGGGCGGGTCGAGGAGCGTTCCACGCGACCCGGGCGGGAGGAGACCGACTACGCCCTCCTCGACCAGGGGCAGGCCTGGTTCGAATCCCTGAAGGAGGACCCGCGATTCGAGGGCGTCGGCGGCGACAGCGAGCTGACGGCGGAGATGACCGCCCGGCAGGCGTACTTCGAGATGCAGGCGAAGACCGCCGCTCTCCAGGGCCTCGCCGCGACCCTCGGAGGCGCGGAAGGGCGGAAGGCCCTCGTCCTCGTCAGCCACCGGTTCTCCCGCTACCCTGGGCTCGAGTTTCTGATCCGGAGCGCCACGGACATCGACCAGATCCGCGCGAGCAAGCACCGGTTGCAGGATGCGCGGCGCCTCCTCGACGACGTCTCGAACGCGGCGAACGCCAACGGCGTCACGCTCTACGGGCTCTTTCCCGATGCGTTCGAGGGCATGGGGATGGTCTCGGCCGGCCAGCGGAGCGGCCCGCCTCAGGGAATCACGAAGGACGCCCTCCTCCAGAACGAGATCGAGGCCCTGGACGTCGTCACGTCGGCGACCGGGGGTGTCGTCCTCGCCGGCGGCGGGAACGTCGGCCGACTGATGGAGCGCGTCTCGGGCGACCTTCAGTCGTGGTACTCCCTCGGCTACCCGTCGCAGTCCGGCACCGGGCGCGCGGCGACGGTCTCCGTCCGGGTCAAAGGGCGCGACCTGACCGTCCGGACCCGTCGCGCGGTCGTGCAGAAGAGCGTCGAGGAGCAGATGTCCGGCCGGGTCCTCGCGCACCTCTTCCAGCCGGACGAGCAGGCCCGGATCCCGATCACGGCGAGCCTCGTCGGTTCGCAGCCCGAGAAGGGAAAGTACGTCCTCCGGATCGAGGTCCGGATCCCGATCGGATCGCTCGCGCTGCTGCCGACCGCGAAGGGGGTCGGAGGCGTCTTCTCCGTCTTCGTCGCAGCGGTGGCGCCCGAAGGGGACTTTTCCTCCGTGAACCGCCTGAACCAGCCGTTCCAGATCCCGGAGACGGACCTCGAGAAGGCGAAGGCCGGGCACTACACGTACGAGCTCGACGTCGTCACCAAGAGCCCCTCGGCCCGAGTCGCGATAGGAATCTGGGACGAGAGGTCGAACGAGGCCGGCTTCGCGCTCGTCACCCCGTCGAGCCGTCGCGCCGCCGACCCGACGGAACCGCGAGGGTAGACTCGCCTCCGGCGCGTCTCCCGCGTCCCACAGAGCACCATGAACGGACATCGCGCATCTCTTCGTTGCCTCCTGCTCTCCGTCGTCGCGATGCATGGCTCGCCGGCAGCCGCGCAGACGACTCCGCCGACTCCTCCCCGAACGACAGCCTCCGTCGAGCTGAGCCTCACGAACCTCGACGTCGTCGTGACCGACGCGAAGGGGAACCCCGTCCACGGGCTCGTCGCAACCGACTTCGAGGTTCTCCACGACGGGCGGCCGGTCGAGCTGACGAACTTCAGCGAGATCCGACTGGAGGGCGCACCCCCCCAGACGACCGCGACCACCACCGCACCGGCGGGCACGACGACCGCCGTCGCCCCGCGCGCGACGCGCGCGACGCGCCCCCGCCGCCGCGTCGTGATCTTCTTCGACCGGCTCTACCTTCCCGATCCGGGCGTCCGCAAGGCCCTCTTCGACTCGCTCCG
>JAGOBQ010000324.1 GCA_017999215.1 Thermoanaerobaculia bacterium | reverse complement strand
CCTTCAAGCTCCTCCCGAAGGAGCTGACGATCGAGGGCGGGGAGCTGACGCCGACGCTCAAGGTGAAGCGCCGGATCGTCGACCAGAAGTTCCGCAGCGTGATCGACGGGCTGTACCCGGGGGACTGACCGACCGGGACGAGAGCCGGGCCCGCCAGGGAGGCGGACCCGGCCCTCGGGAGCTCATCGGACGATGGGGATCATCTCCACGTAGGAGCCGTCTCCGGTCCCGGCGCCCGGGACCCCGCCGTCGTTGACGACCGCGTAGGCGAGGAAGGGCGCGGTCCCTTCGATACGCTCCACTTTCACGTAACCCTGGGCGACCTTCCACTTCGAGAGGACGCTGTTGAGCTGCATCCAGGCCCCTGCCCCGAGCGTCGCCGGGTCGGAAGTCGCGACCTTGCGGCCGGTCGCGCCGTCGAAGACGCTGTAGCGGAGCGTGACGGGGCCGAGGTTCGCCGCGGCGTTCAGGAGCGCGAGGTTCGAGCGGTTCGCGGCGTCCTGGATCAGGCCGAAGATCCACGCCTCGCCCGGAGCGGCGTTCGGCGCCGGGGCCGGGCAGAAGAGGCCGTAGCGGCCGGGGCCGTTGCCGGCGGTCGCCGTGCGCGCGCCCGCCCAGCCCTCCGCCGGCTCGCCGGCGGCCGAGAACGTCACGGCGAGAGTGCCGGCGTAATCCCGTTTCGCGGGCGTGACGACGAGGCCGAGCTGCCGCATCGCGGAGACGACGTTCGGGAGGACCTTCTGCTCGCCGGCGGCCAGGTCGACCGTGACGCCACCGAGGGAGTAGCCGCCCGGGTTCGCGAGCGACTCGATGAACCAGAGCCGGGCCTTGACCGCACGCGCGGACGGGTTCGCGAGGACGAGCTCGGTCGTGAAGGAGCCCGTCTCGACGACGACCGGGACCAGCCGGGTCCCTCCGAGACCCGCGGCCGGAGTCGCCGGGACGACGGAGCCGTCGTGAGTGGTGTTGTCGTTGAAGACGGCGTAGGCGTGGAACGGGGCATTCCCGGCGATCCGCTCGACGAGGGCGTAGCCCGCCGTGAAGCCCGCCTCGCGGAGGACGGAGTTCAGCTGGAGCCACTGGCCGGCCTCGAGGCGGACGACGGGGAGGACGTGCTTCGGAACCGCAGCCCCCTCGCCCGAGTGAAGCGTCACCCGGAGGTCGACGACACCCGCCTCTCCGAGGTTCGCGAGGGCGACGTGCGATCGGTCGGCGGCGTTCTCCCGGAGGCCGAACAGCCAGACCTTCGGCGCGTTCGCGGCGGCGGGGGCGATCGCCGTCATGGAGAGGCCGGCGCGGCCCGCGCCGGAGGCGACGGTCGTCCGGGTCGAGGCCGACGGAGACCACCCGGCGGCGACGTTCTCGAACGTCACGCGGAGCGTGCCGCCCTGCGACGAGCCGTCGGACGGGATCTCGAGCCCCTTCGTCCGGAGCCAGGCGAGGAGGTCCGGGACGATCCGCTGGCGGCCGCCTTCGAGCGTCTCGGAGACGGTGCCGCCCCCCCGGGCCCCGAGGGACGAGGCGGGCGTGTAGAGGAGGGTGACCTTCACCGCGGAGGGCGAGGGGTTCGCGAGCGTGAGCTCGGTCGCGTAACGGTTCCCGCCCGGACCGGCGACGTCGAGGACGATCGGCGCGGTGAGGACGGAGCTGAGGCCGCGGACGGGGACCTCGAGCTGCCCGGGGACCGAGGCGCACCCCTTCGCGTTCCGCGTGACGACGCCGAGGACGACGTGCCCCGGGTCCCCCGCGGAGAACGTGATGCGGCAGGTGTCGGCGCCGTCCGTGATGGTGCCGTTGGAGATCGTCCAGGCGCAGCTCAGTCCCTCGGCTCCAGCGACCTCGGCGACGGCGCCGGTCTCGCCGCTCTCGAGGCTCGCGGGGGCCTGGATGGCGGGGAGCGGAGGCCGCGCGGCCGTTCGGACGCGAAGGGAGCCCGAGACCTCACAGCCGCCGGCGGCGCGCACGGTGACGGAGAGGGTCGTGTCGCCCGAGGCGCCCGCGGAGAAGACGACCGACCGGGTGCCCTGGCCGGATTCGATCGTGCCGTTCGTGGCCGTCCACACCCACGTCGTTCCGTCGCCGGCGGCGGGGACCGACGCGACGTGGCCGCCCGAGCCGGCGCAGACCTCGGCGGGCGCCGTGATCGTGGCGGCGGAGGCGTCGGGGAAGACGATGACCCGGGTCGATCCGGTGCCGGGCACCGTGCAGGTCCCGTTCGAGACGGTCACGACCGAGTAGGTCTCGGTCAGGTACGGCGTGACGGTCCGCGTCGAAGCCGGGCCCGCGACCGTCTCGACGACCCCGTCGCTCCAGGTCAGCGTGTAGGGGCCCGGGCCGGAGAGCTGGGCCGTGACCGTCGCGCTGCCCCCGAGGCAGATGAGAACGCTCGGCGTCGAGACGAAGGCCCTCGGAGCCTCCACGACGGTGACCGCGGCGCTCCCGGACGCGGAGCCGGAGCAGCTCGCGTCCTGCACGGCGGTCAGGGTGTACGTCGTGGAGGCTGTGGGGCTCACGGTTCGCGTCGCCTGCGTCGTCGCGACGCCGGACTGGACGAACCCGTCGGACCAGCTGAGCGTGAACGGAGGAGTTCCCGAGAGCGCTGCCTGGAGCGTGACGGGGCTTCCGGCGCAGATCGTGCCGCCGCCGGAGACCGTGGCGGACGGGGCGGGGGCGAGGGAGGAGACGAGGGTGGAGCTGGCCGTGCAGCCGCTCGGGAGCGTGACGGTGACGCCGAGGGTGACGCTCGCTCCCGTGGGAGTGAATGTCACGGACGGCCCGGACGTGCTCCCCGCGATCGTCCCGCCCGCGATCGTCCACGCGTAGGTCGCGCCGGCTCCCGCATCGGGGACCGAGGCGACGAGACCGCTCGCGCCCGCGCAGTACGAGCCTGCGGCGGCGATCGCGGCGGAAGGAACGGGGTTCACTGTGACGGGGGCGCTCCCCGACGAAGCGCCGCCGGCGCAGCCGTTGGCGTCCGTGAGGCTCGTGATGGTGTACGTCGTGCTCGTCGCGGGGGTGACGCTCCGGCTCCCCGGACCGGCGGCGCCGACGGCCTGGACGACCCCGTCGGACCACCTCACCGTGAAGGGCGGCGCGCCGGTGAGGTCGAACGAGACGGTGGCGGGCTCGCCCGCGCAGACCGTCCCGCCGCCGGCGACGGTGGCGGAGGGGGGGAGGGAGACGGGGAGGTCGCGGGAGGCCGTCGTGCTGCACGAGCCGATCGTCGCGATGACGGAGACGGTCACGGGGCTCGTCGTTCCGACGAAAGACAGGACGTTCGTCCCCTGTCCGGAGACGATCGATCCGTTCGTGACGGTCCAGTTGTAGAGCGCGCCCGTCGTCGCGGGGATGGAGACCGTGGCCGTCGTGCCCAGGCAGACGCGGGCTGGCGCCGAGAGCGTCGCGTCCGGCGTGGGGGAGACCGTGATGGTGGCAGAACCGCTCGCCGTGCCGGCGCAGACGCCGTCTGTCACCGTACGAATCGTGTAGGTCGTCGTCGCGGCGGGGTTGACGTTGCGGGTCGCCGGGCTCGCCGCGATTCCGTTCTGCGCAAAGCCGTCCGACCAGACGAGGTTCCACGGTCCCGACCCCGTGAGGGCCGCTGACAGCGTCGCGCTCTCTCCGACGCATACGGTGCCGCCGCCGCTGACGCTGGCCGTCGGCGCGGTGCCGCCGCAGACGTACGTGAAGCCGTTTCGGATTCGACCGACGTCGCCGTCAGGGTTCTCGACCTCGACGTCCACGAGTCCGTTGACGTGCGGCCCGGTAACGGCGTTGATGAGATTCGAGGCGACGCTCGTGACGACGGCGGGGATCCCGCCGATGCGAACGATGGCGCCGGCCTGGAAACCCGATCCGGAGATTGTGACCGGCGTCCCACCGAGGGAGGGGCCGGTGGTGGGAGAGATCGACGTCGGTTTCGCGCTCGAGGTGAGGGAGATCGCGGTGAGCGTACCGTCGTGCGCGGCGACGAAGAGTGTCCCGTCCGCGATCGCAAGCTGCCCATCGTGGGCCGCGAACGTCCAGACGGCCTCGTGAGTCGTCAGGTCGATCGCGTAGACGGTGTCGCGCGACGAGGCGAGGACGTGCGTGTTCGTCAGGATCATCGGTCCGGTGATCGCCTGGTCGGTGCCCGTCGAAGGAGGAGTCCAGGACCAGACGAGCGTGTGGGAGGACTCGTCGATTACGGACAGGCCGCCGTTGTTCGCGGCGTAGATCCGCCCCCCCGCGACGCTCGGCTGGCCGGTGAAGCCCTCTTTCAGCTGCCAGCCGATCGTTCCGGCAGTCGGGTTGAAGCTGATGAGGCGACCGTTGTGGATCGCGAGCACCCCGTATGCGCCGAGCACGGGTGCGAGGTCCATGCTCCAACCGTTCCAGTCGAAGTCCGGGTCCGGGATGAAGCCCGGGGTTGAATCCGTGCCGTCCAGGAGCTTCTTGATGTAGAGCCCGGGGGCGTCCTCGCCGACGTAGGCGTAGGCACGCGTCCCGTCGACAGCAGGCGTCCACTGATCGTAGGACGGGAGCCCCGCGAACCAGATCTGGTCGCCGTTCACCCCGTTGAACCCGTACATTCCGCCGTAGTACCCGCCGTTGACGTAGACCCTGCCGGCAGAGACGGTCGGCGCGTAGTGTCTCGGCCACTGCTCCGCGACGGGAGAACTGAAGATCGTGGTGCCTGAGGACCCGTCGAGAGCCCAGAGGGAGGATTCGGAGGAACCGTGTCCCGTCTGAACGTAGACGCGGCCGCTCACGTAGCTCGGGGGGTTGACCGAGAAGACAGCTCCGAACCCCTTGGTCCAAAGAGTCGCGCCGTCGCTCGTCCGGAGCGCGAAGAGCTGCGGGACGTCGTTGAAAAATGTCAAGAGTGACGCGTAGACCCTTCCGTCCCCCGCCGCGACAGGATTGACGGGGAGAGTGCCGCCCGGGACCGTGCCGAGGGTCTTCGTCCAGCGAAGGTTGAACCACTGTGGCTCGAGCGACACCGGGACGTAGCCCGTGTGCGCCGGGTTCCCCTGGAACATGGGCCAGCTCTGGGCCGCCGCAGGGTGAGGAGCGAAGAGCAAGATGACCTGCACGAGGAACGTCGGAATCGCGACGACGAAAGAGCGTCCAAGTGTCGGAACGCGCACGCGGGAATGCCTCCTCGAATGAGATTCGGATGGTGAAATCAGAGTAGCGTCCGCCCACGTGGTGTATGAGAGGTCGTTTCCAGCAGCAGGTCCTGTGGGATCAGAGGGAAACGCCGCAGCGTTTTCCTCGGATTCCACAGGACGGTGCTTCTCGAGGCGGTAGAGGGG
>JAGOBQ010000323.1 GCA_017999215.1 Thermoanaerobaculia bacterium | reverse complement strand
CCGTCGTCGTGACGACGCAGTCGGGCGTCCCCTCGTGCCCCTCGAGCGTCCGGCAGAAGCCGTCTTCGACGACGCCGGTCCAGTCGCTCCGCGCCGCGTCGCGGAATCGGAAATGGAGCCGGGCGTTCCAGCCCTGCGCCCGGTCGGCGCGGAAGCGGAGCGGGAGCGTCTCGAACAGCTCCTCGATGCTCCGAGGGACCGGCAGCTTCATCGCCAGGGAGGTCGACCCGACCTCCGGGACGGACCGGGAGGGTGCCGGGGTCGGGACCGCCTCCGGGAAGAAGGCGGGCTCCGTCACCTCGACGTCCGCGGGCGGAGGCGCCGGCGCCGGCGGGACGAACGCCGGGACCGTCGCCTCGGCGGCGTGCGCCGCGGGCCCGGGCGCGGCCTCGGGCCCGGGCTCGAACGAGGCTTCGAGCCCGTGCTCGAACGACGCGACCGGCGGCGGAGGCTCGGGGCCGGCGCCGGGAGGAGCCGGGAACTCGGAGAAGACCGCCTCGAGCGACTCGGTGGCGTCGGCGACGAAGAGGTCCGGGACGAGGTCGCCCGCGAACGCGTCGGGAAGCGCCTCGGCGTCGGCGGCCGCGGCCTCGCCGGCGGGCGGTTCCGCGTCCGCGCCGCCGCCTCCGTCGGCGGGCTCCGCGGCCGCGCGCTCCTTCCGGCCCGGGAAGACGACGCCGTCGACCACGGACTTCGCGATCACCTCCCGCATGATCTCGCTCGTCCCGGCGACGATCGTCCCGAAGCGCGCGTCGCGGAAGAAGCGCTCCATCGGGTACTCCTCGACGGTGCCGTAGCCGCCGAAGAACTGGAGGCACTCGTCCGCCGTCCGCTTCGAGAGCTCCGTGGCGAGGAGCTTCGCCATGCACGCCTCGGCGACGGGGTTCCCGCCCTGCTCGTGGAGCCACGCGGCGTGGTAGACGAGCTGCGCCGCCGCCTCGAGCTCGGCGTGGAGGTCGGCGAGACGGTGCCGGATCGCCTGGAACTTCCCGATCGGCCGCCCGAACGCCTCGCGCGAGAGGACGTACTTCCGCGTCTCCTCGAGGGCGAGGCGGGCGCTCCCGACCGACGTCGCCGCCGTGACGAGCCGCTCGAGGACGAACGTCTCCAGGATCAGGAAGAAGCCCTCGTTCTCGGCGCCGACGAGGTTTCCGATCGGCACGCGGACGTTCTCGAACGTCAGCTCCGCGGTATCGGAGCAGTGCCATCCCATCTTCCGGAGGCGCGAGCGCGAGAAGCCGGGCGTGTCGGCCTCGACGACGACGAGGCTGATCCCGCCGGCGCCGGCGTCCGCGGCCGTCCGGCACGCGACGACGACGAAGTCGCCCTCGACGCCGTTCGTGATCCAGGTCTTCGCGCCGTCGATCACCCAGGAGTCGCCGTCGCGCCGCGCCGTCGTCCGGATCGCGGCGACGTCGGAGCCGGTGTCGGGCTCGGAGATCGCGATCGCGCCGACCTTCGTCCCGGCCACGGACGGGGCGATCCAGCGGCGCTTCTGCTCCTCGGAGCCGTGGAGGGCGATCGCCCCCGTGGCGATGAACTGCTGCACCGAGACGGCCGCGACGAAGCCCCCCATCCGGGAGCGCGGAAGCTCCTCGAGGAGCGCGATCGCGTGGTAGATCGATCCGTCCGCCCCGCCGAGCTCCCCGGGAGCGAGGATGCCGAGGAAGCCGAGGTCTCCCATCCGTCGGAAGACGTCGCGCGGGATGCGCCGCGCCTCCTCCCACTCTCGCGCGCGCGGCGCGACCTCTCCCTCGAGGAACTGGCGGACCGCGCGGCGAAAGCTCTCGTGCTCCTCACCGAAATAGATCGACGTCATGCTCACCCTCGGGATGGAATAATCGGGGCCCCCGAAACGAAGAGATTACGCCAGTGCCCGCCACCCTGCCCTCCCCCGACACGCCCTCGCTGGCTCCCCCCGGCTTCGGGACGCTCGAGACGGTCTTCGGCGCGCTCGGCCGGGTCCTCGTCGTCCTCGACCGCGAGTTCCGGGTCATCCGCGCGAGCCGCTCGCTCGACGAGCTGGCCCGGCCGGGGGCCGTCGAGGCCGCGCTCGGCCGCCCGATCGAGGAGCTCGTCGGGGCCCGTCTCTTCGGCCCGTCCGAGTCGCTCCGGGAGGCGCTCGAGCAGGGCCACCGCGAGGAGGGGCGCCGGGCCATCCTCCGGTGCGGTGAGGAGAGCGCCCGGCTCGTCTCGCTCACCGCCGCGGTCCTCCCGAGCGACGTCACGAGCCACTGCGACCCGCGGGCGCGCTACATCGTCGTCCTCCGGCCGGCCGAGACCGACAACGGCCTCGTGCAGTCGATGCTCTCCTCGCACGGCCTCGTGGCCCGGTCGCAGGCGATGCGGGGGATCGTCCACCTCGTCGAGTCGCTCCACCGGAGCGAGGCGACGGTCCTCGTCACCGGCGAGAGCGGCACCGGCAAGGAGCTGATCGCGCGGGCGCTCCACGCGAACTCCCCCCGCTGCACCGGCCCGTTCGTCGCCGTGAACTGCGGCGCGCTCCCGGGCGACCTCCTCGAGAGCGAGCTCTTCGGGCACGTCCGGGGCGCCTTCACGGGCGCCGTGCGCGACCGGGTCGGCCGGATCGACCTCGCCCGGGGCGGGACGCTCTTCCTCGACGAGGTGGGCGACATGCCGCTCCACCTCCAGGTGAAGCTCCTCAGGGTCCTCCAGGAGCGGCACTTCGAACGAGTGGGCGAGAGCGTCCCGAGGCCGATGGACGCTCGCGTCATCGCGGCCACGAACGTCGACCTCGCCGAGGCGATCCGGGCCGGGCGCTTCCGCGACGACCTGTACTACCGCCTCCGCGTCGTCCCGATCCACGTACCGCCCCTTCGGGAGCGGGTCGAGGACATCCCGCTCATCGCCCACCACCTCCTCGCCCACATCGGCGGGCGCGAGGGGCGGGCGCTGCTCCTCTCCCCCGACACCCTCGCGGCCATGGCCCGCTACCGCTGGCCCGGCAACGTCCGCGAGCTCGGCAACGCCCTCGAATACGCGGTCGCGACCTGCACCGGCCAGACGATCCAGATCGAGAACCTCCCTCCCGAGCTGCGCCAGGGAGAGGAGCGGGCCGGCCTCGAGCCGGTGACCGCGCAGGACGCCGCGCCGCTCGGGGACCCGCTCGCCGAGGACCCGGCGGAACGTCTCCGGATTCTCCAGACGCTCGAGTCGGCGCGGTGGAACCGGGGGCGAGCCGCCGACCTGCTCGGCGTGAGCCGGAGCACGCTCTGGCGGCGGATGAAGGAGCTCGGCATCGAGTGAGCTCCCGCCGGGACTTCCTCGGGACCGCCTGGGCCGCCGCCGGCGTGGCCGCGGCCGCCGCCGGGACGGCCGTCCTCGGCCGGGCCCTCTCCGGGTCGCCCGAGCCCGAGCGAAGCGTCCGCCTCCCCGCCGAGCTCCTCGCGCGCGCCGAGAAGGAAGGCGGCCTCGTCCACGAGGGGCTCCACGTCCGCGGACCGGCCGCTTCTCCTCTCGTTCTCGACCTCACCTGCACGCACCTTCGCTGCCGCGTCGCACCGGTCGAAGGAGGCGGCTTCTCGTGCCCCTGCCACGCGAGCCGATACGACGCGGAGGGAAGAGCGACGTCCGGCCCCGCCACGAGGCCGCTCGCCCGGCCCCGCCTCTCCCCCGACGGCGCGGGATTCGTGGCGCGGCTCTCGTGATCCTCGGCCGCGTCACGTTCGGCCTGCTCGCCGTCTCGCTCCTCTCGGGACTCGCCCTCGCCCCGTTCTGGTCGGCGGGGCGTGCGCTCGAGAGCCTCGAGACGTTGAACGGCGCGACCCCGTGGGGCTTCTTCCTTCGCGGCCTCCACGCGTTCTCGGCCTGGGGGTTCCTCCTCGGGTCGCTCGCGCACCTCGTGGAGGTCCTCTGGAAGCGGACCGAGCGCCGGCTCCGGCCGGCGGTCTGGTGGCGTTCGGTCGCCCTCCTCCCCGTCGCCGTCCTCGCGCTCCTCGGCGGCTTCCTGATGAGGGGAGACGCCGAGGCGCAGGCCGCGCTCGCCGTCTGGCGGGAGGTCTCTTCGAGCGTCCCGATCGCAGGCCGAGCGCTCGCCGCGCTCCTCCTCGGCCTCCCCGGCTCCGACCTCGCCCCGGTCGCGCTCCACCATGCCGGGACCTTCACGCTCCTCGCCTGGCTCCTGACGGCCGAGCACGGCGGGACGCTCCTCCCCGACCTTCGCTCGACGGTCCTCGCCGCGCTCGGGAGCTTCGCCGCGGCGGGCCTCCTGCCCGTCTCCCTCGGGCCGCCGCTCGCGCCCGACGGCGCCCTCCTCCTCGGCCCCTGGTACCTCCTCGGCCTCCAGGGCGCCCTCCTCGACCTACCCGTCGCGGCCGGCTGGCTCCTGCCGCTCGGCCTCGTCCTCGCGGTCGGGCTCGTCCGGCACGTGGACGGGCGCGCCCGGGCGGCGCTCCTCGCGCTGGCGGCCGCGTGGGGCGCGGGCTACCTCGCCCTGACGATCCGGCTCCTCCTCGCCGCGCGCTGATGTTCCGTGCGCAGTCGCTCGTCCTCGCGCTCCTCCTCGCGCTCGCGGGTCTCCTCGGCGCCCTCGGGCGCGACCGGCAGCGCGCGGCCGCCCTCGGGCGCGCTCCCGACCGAGCCGGAGGAAAGGTGGAGCGCTGCGTGACGTGCCACGTCCGCCCGGAAGAAGACCCCGGTGGGGCGCACGCCCGGGCCGCCGTCGGCTGCTCCTCCTGCCACCTCGGCAACCCGTTCGCGTTCGACAAGGCGCGCGCGCACGCCGGGATGGAGCCGGAGCCGGGCGCCCTCCGGAGCGTCGAGCGCACCTGCGGCCGGAGCGGCTGCCACGTCCGCGAGGCAGCCCGCGTCACCACCTCGCTCATGGCGCGGGCGAGCGGGATCGTCTCGGTGAACCGGTGGGCCTTCGGCGAGATTCCCGAGCCGCGCGGCACCGCCACGATGGCCGGGACGCTCGCGAAGGCGAACCCCTCCCCCGCAGAACGGCACCTCTCGAAGCTCTGCGGCGGATGCCATCTCCACGCGCTCCGCGCGAACCGGGACGACGCGATCCACGGCAACGGCAGCGGCTGCTCCGCCTGCCACGTCGCGCGCCGGCTGGCCGGCACCGTTCCCCGCCCGCATCCCGCGGTCGACGCGCGCGTCACCGACGCGGTCCACGATGTTGCCGACGGGCAGGTTGATGCCGGTCATTCTGATGATACCCTTATGGAATCCCGGTGGCGTCCGGCCAGACAAGGGCCAGCCGCGCGGGCCGGGTGAGATCATGAAATTCCGCGGTTCTCTCTGACCGCGTGCGGCTCAAATCCGCACGCCCGAGAATGCCGGACCAGGGACC
>JAGOBQ010000322.1 GCA_017999215.1 Thermoanaerobaculia bacterium | reverse complement strand
GAGCAGGCAGCCGCCGATGCCGTTCAGGACGGAGGCGTAGGCGTTCCACCTCTCGGCGGCGGCGAGCGCGGGGAGCGTGGAGCGGAACTCGACGAGCGCCTCGTCGTCGCGCCCGAGATACGACAGGTGTTCCGCGACAATTAGATTTCACGGGCGGTATTTCTAACTGACGCCGGACATGCGGGTCTGACTCCCGAGGAGCGACGCGTCCTGCGCCTAGGGAGGTCCATGCTGATCCTCGAGGAGATCGACCGGGTCCGTAAGGGGCTCTCGCGAACCGCCCTGCCGAAGTGGGGCCTCGGGGAGGCGCTGAGGTATCTGCACAACCAACGGGAGGCTCTCGGCGTTACCCTCTGGACGGACGCTTGAAGCCGGACGACAACGGGGCCGAGAATCAGCTGAGGATCCTGGCCGTGGGCCGGAAGAACTGGCTCTTCGCTAGGAGCTTGGACCGCGCCAGACGGACCGCAGTGATCTACACCCTGGCGCAGGGCTGCAAGGTGGCAGGGGTCGAGCCCTCCCCGTATTTCGAAGACGTCCTGCTCCGGGTGGCCACGCATCCCGCCTCGCGGATCGAGGAGCTGTCCCCGACGGGCTGGGCCGCAGCCTTCGCGCCGACAGCCGCCTGATCCCCGTCGCGTCCGGCAAGAGTCGCGCATCCGCGCCGAATCTCCCGAAGCTCGGCTAACCCGCCGGTGCCACGGTCGTCAAGGACGGATTTCGTCGGACGCTTACGGCACGACAACAGGCGAAGTAGCGAGCGAGGTGTTGGATTTCGGCTCCCAGAAGGCCACTTCCACTATTGAAGGTACGCCAGCGCCGGCCGGGTTCTTGCCGGAGCCCCTCGGAGGTGCCGAACCAGCAGAGGTCAGAGAGCGATCAGCGTGGATCCTGAGACCGCCGAGCCTCTCAGGCTCTGGCCAACCCACAAGGAGGATGCGTGATTCCACGATCTATCCTGGCTCTTTCTCTCGTCGCGATCGCTGCTCCTGCTGTCGCCGAGACCTATGTCGTCCGGAGCGCCGCTGATGGTCGACAGGACGCGGTTGGACCGCTGATCGCGGGCCGAGGCGTGGGGCAGCCGTTCTGCACGGAGACTCACTGTATCGTCGTGACACGGAACTCCGTCGAGCGCGCTGCGCTCTCGGACCTCGTCTTGAGACGCATCATCGTCCTTGAGCACCTCGCCGATGCCCGGCGTCTCTTCTTCCAGAAGGCCACATACGACGCGGATCTCGAAGCCTTCGACCGACCCTTTCCCGGGCGGATGGAGGTGGACCGTGGAAGCGGAATCGGCCAGTACGCTGTCATCTTCAAGGCCTATCCCACAGCGGAATGGCTGAAAGAGATTGAGGAATCGGGGCTGACTCCGGTGGAGCCGCTTCCGGCGATGGGGTACCTGGTCTACGGCCCACGCGAGCCGCTCGAGAAGCTCGTGGCCAGGGTGTCGCATATCAACGGCATTCTGGATATCCCCGCCGGGTTGAAACGCTTCAACCTGGATCTCGTCTCGCCAGGTGACTACGACGGGGCGGTCCCCACCTCGGTCAGCGCCGTGGACGTCGCCGACTCGCCGGCAAGGAGGTTCCTCGAGGAAGCCGCCTCGGGGAAGATCGCCGTGGCCATGAAGACGGGCGTCCTCGTTACCTGGAGCGTTCGGCTGACGAGGGCTCAGGCGATCTCCGCGAGCAGATTCCCGGAGGTCGTCGCCGTCCGGCGAAACACACGTCGCTGGGCTCCCGCGGACGAGCGATCGAACCGCCTCGTCCTCGGCGCGTGGCAGCAGCCCGGCTCATCCTGGCCGCCTCCGTCTCCGCCGGCCGTCGACCCGCCCATCCCCCCGAACACCCTCAATCCGCCCTACTACCAGGACCAGTGGAAGGCGAGTTTCGACGCGCTCGGGCTGGATCTCTCGCATCAGACGATCGGCTTCCTCGACACGGGAATCGATCGGGGGAAGTACGACGCGGGCGGCGCGGCCTTCTGTCCGGTCTTCCTCCAGACGCCGGCGAGCCAGTGCCGGCTCCTCTTCACGACCGACGTCCTCGAGAACTACAACCTCCCTGCCGATAGGAGCCTGAGGGCTGACGACTACAAGTACCACGGTTCTCTCGTCGCTTCCATCGCCGCCGGTATGGCGGGCACAACGAGCCCGGGCCGGGATTTCGAGAGGTATGCCTTCACTCAGGGCATCGCACCGGGCGTCGGAGTCGCCTTCTCCAAGATCTTCAAGGAGTGCGGCGCCGACGGCGCGTACTCGAGCTATGGTCTCGAGTACGAGTTCGACGACGCCGATATGGAAAAGAAGCTGCGGTACTCCCTCGTTGAGATGACGAGCGACGGAACGGCTGGGCACTGGGTCCTTTCTCCTGGCCGTGACGGCGGCTGGCCGCCGGCGGAGCCGGAGCGCGCCGTGAGGATCTTCAACCACAGCTGGCACGCGGACGATACCGCACCGGATATCTTCGATTATGAAGAGACGGCCGCGATGATCGATGGGACAGCACGAAGACTCTCGTTCGCCCGGTACAACTTCACCGGGGATCCGAATCTCCCATCCAGAGGCACAGCTGCCGAAGGGGCGCTTCATGTCATCGCAGCGGGAAACTACGTCGATTGGGTCGACGACCCGAACGGTTCTCGTCCGATTCAGGCACCCGGAACGGTGAAGAACGGTCTGACGGTCGGCGCGACGCAGTCCTACAACATGCAGGACTGCGTGAAGCCGGGTTGTCCTCCGACTCTGCCCATCGCGTCCAACCCGAGGCTCGTGGCGCCGTTCAGCCGGGTGGGCTATCCCAATCTCAGGCTCAAGCCAGACCTCGTCGCTCCGGGCGTTCGCTTGTATGGCAGGAAGGCCGCTGTTACGCACCCGAACGCCTGCGCATTCAGTGCCGTGTGCTACGTCGACCTGGGTGAGGATGGCTGCGATCTCCCCGGAGGTGGAACGAACGAGTATCTGTGGGGCTGGGGCACGAGCTTCGCAACTCCAGTCGTCTCCGGGGCGGCTGCTTTGGTGCGCGAATGGGCGATCCATCGGTCGACGCCGATCTCGGCACCCTCGTCGGCCCTGCTCCGGGCGATCTTGATAGCGTCCGCCAAGAACCTCGTGCCGTTCCGCCAAGCCTGGGGCTCCTGTTGCGTAGCGCCCGGGAGCTGTTGGAATTGCGGAGACATGAGGCCGACACCAGACCAGCAGCAGGGCTGGGGCGGTGTCTCCCTCGACCGCCTGTTCCGACCGTATGCGAACTACTATTTCTTCGATCAGGGGAAGACGTTCACGTCGAGCGGCGAGCCCCCCTGGACGAAGAGCCTGACGATCGCCGACACGGGTCAATCCATCGAACTGGCCCTCGTCTGGACTGAGAGGCCATCTGGGCCAACGGTGAGCGGGGCGCAGAATCTCCTCAACGATCTCGACATCAAGGTCACGGCGACCGGCTCTGGCGGCGTGACGCGCATCTGGTACGGGAACAACTACTACGTCGACCGGGACGACGTGGGCCAGGCGCGAACGGGATACTCTCTTGCGTTCAGTCCCGGTCAGACACCCCAGTACGACAGGAAGAACAACGTGGAGCGGATCAACATCAAGGCGGCCGAGCTTCCCCCGGGGGCGACGTCCCTGACCGTGACGGTGACGCCGTTCAGCCTGAGCGCGAACGGGCTGGACCCCGAGGGATACGCCGGCGCTCTCAGCCAGGACTTCGCGCTGTTCGCGGTGAACGCGAGGGAGTAGCCATGAGATCCGTCCCGAAGCTACTCGTCCTGATCGCATTCGTCCTTCCCGGCTCGACGGTGCGGGCGCAGGACACGACGATGTACGTTCCGGCGTTCTGGGTTCTCACGGAGCACGTGACTTTTCCGTCCCCCTTCGAGGAGGGCTGGCGCTACTGGAGTAGTCTCCTGAGCGCATTCAACCCGACAGGACAGCAGGGCGTGGTCAGACGTCTGCGCGGCTACACATCCGATGGACCCGTAGACTTCGACCCGTCCTTCAATGGCTGGTTGATCGCCCCCGGCACGGGACACCAGAACTACCTCACGGTCGGTGGGGATGGACCCGGTTTCGCGGCCATCTCGGTACCTCCGTCCTTTGTCGTGACCGCGGAAGTCAAGAGACTGCTGCGGAAGCGCTTCGACGGTAATGTAGATCCGACACCGGGACCGGGACATGGGTACGACCTCGGGGAGGGGCAGGCCCCTCTGCCGGTCTTTCGGGAGCTCTTTCCGGCGGGGAAGCGCGTCATAGCCGGGCCCGTGAATCTCGGAAGCCCCCGGCTTCCGGAAGCTGGAGGGGCCACGATCCAGAAGAATCTCCGCCGGGTGAACGTTACGCTCTTCAACGCCGGAGACGAGTCCGCCAGTTTCGCGATCCGGGCGCTGAAGCTCAGGAAGGACCCGGCGCCGATCCTCCTGCAGGAGCTGACGCTCGGCCCGAAACAGGTCTGGCAGATCAACCGGCTGCCCATTCCGCTCTCGCCCGACGACGAGGACATGAGATTCGACTACGAGCTGCTCGCATGGGTCACGATCGACGCCTCGCAGCCGTACCTCGCCTACGTCAGCTCGGTCTTCGACGATCCGGAGCCGGGAACTCTGCCTTTCGAGGTCTTCGCGCCGCAGGTGATCGACTAGCCCATTCATCGCATGGCCCCCAATGGTGCCGGGGAGTCGGCACCGTTGGGGGCCTCGACTTGGGGGCGGAAGGAGCGGGCCGTCAGCCTTCAATTGCTTTCGCCGCCGGCCCCCCGAACCGCGCTCCGCCGTGCGAGGTCGACTGACGACGGGCGCTCGACGCGAACGCGTCGAACGCGCGGACGGTCGTCTGTGGGGCGGCTCTCGTCGCACCGAGCCAGCTGGCCCGGCGCGAGCAGGGCGATCCCCAGGGTCAGGGAAATCAGTACCTTCTTCACGACATCCTCCGGCGCACCCGGCTGGGGTGCGAAGAGGGCGTCGAGGAGCGCTCATCGACCTACCTCTGGAGAGAGGCGCCGTGAGGAGGCCCTTTTTGATACTCGGGAGACGAAGAGTCTTCGCCGGGCGGTCAGGAAGCCCGGCGCAGCCGGTCGGCCAGCTGGGTTTCGGCCCGGCCTCTGAGACGCGCCAGGAGGTCGGCGTCCGGGATGTCCCCCCGCAGGACCGTCTCCAGCGACTCGAGAAGCTCGGGATCGAGCGCGGAGCGACCGGCGGACGCGAAGACGGCGAAGCTCCGCCGGGCCTCCTCGAGCGCTCCGGAGCGCGCCAGGGCCTCGACCCGGAAGAGCGCCATCGAAAGCTCGTCGGCGCGGGCGCCCTGGGCGGCGAAGAGGGTCGAGG
>JAGOBQ010000321.1 GCA_017999215.1 Thermoanaerobaculia bacterium | reverse complement strand
ACGAGAGACGGCCTGGCCTCGTCGCTCGGATGGGCGCGGTGCAGGATGTCGGGGGGAGCGGGACCGGGCATGAGACCGGAGTGCGCGATGTGGGGAGCGGGAGCGGACGGAGAGGCGTCCCGGGCGGGGCGCCCGCTCCGGCGGCCGGTGCGGCACGCCGCGCGGCTCGCGGCTCTGTTCCTGCTGGCGATCGGGGGGCCGGGGCTCCGCGCGGACGACGCGGCGCTCGGCGCGGGCGGCCTCGGGAGGGGAACGTTCGAAGCTGAGTGTCCTCTGTTCCGGACCGGCGAGAGTCCGTCCGGTTCCTTCGGCTTCGGCGAGGACGCGCTCGGTGGGAGCCGGGCCGGGTGGAGGACGGAGACGGCGGCGCGCTTCTCGCTCTGCGCGGGACTCGCGGGGGCGAGTGTCGAGGAGCGGCCCGAGGTCCGGTGGTCGACGCGGGAGCCGCGGGACCCGAGAGAGCCGCTTCGCGGCGTGAGGAATGCGACCGCCCCCCACCGAAGGAGGCTCCTTCGCAGCTCGGCGATCCTGACGGGGACGGCGATCGCGAGCGGCGTGATCCTGTCGCTCCTTCCGAGGGAGGAGACGAACTGGGAGGAGGGCGCCTTCGACCACGGCTTCGAGAATCTCGGACGCGCGTGGACGTCGCTGCCCGTCTGGGACCGGGACGAGGCCTTCCACGACTGGTTCGGTCACCCTTACGCGGGCGCCTTCTACTACAACATGATGCGATCGCAGGGGGCGACGGTCGGGCAGTCGTTCGCCTACAGCGCGGCCCAGTCGGTCGTCTGGGAGTACGTCCTCGAGGCCGCCGCGGAGCAGCCGAGCATCCAGGACCTCATCTCGACGCCGTTCATCGGCGCGGTCGTGGGGGAGCTGTTCCACCGGTGGTCGGTCGCGATCCTGAAGAAGGGAAGGCTGAACCTCGGGGAGAAGGCGCTCGTCTTCTTCCTGAACCCCTCGTACGTGATCAACAACGGCTACCGGGCGCCGGAGTGACCCCGGGAGCGGCGAGGGGAGCCCGCTCGGTCAGAAGGAGAAGAGCGTCCCGGCGGAAAGGTCCACCTGGTACGTGCCGTGCGCCGGGATCGCGACCTCGCAGGTCGACCAGCGGCAGAGGTCGCGCCGTGAGCTTCCGGAGAAGAGCGCGAGAGCCCGGAGCTGCAGCCGGAGGCCGAAGCCGGGGGTCCTCATCAGCTTCACGCCGCCGGAGAGCGAGGCCGTGAACGAAGTCGTGTACCCCCCGCCCTGGCCCTGGAGAGAGGTCGCGCCGACCCCGCCGGAGAC
Organism: Thermoanaerobaculia bacterium; assembly: GCA_017999215.1. Classification (GTDB taxonomy): domain Bacteria; phylum Acidobacteriota; class Thermoanaerobaculia; order UBA5066; family UBA5066; genus UBA5066. The sequence continues at coordinate 4,033 of JAGOBQ010000321.1, read as the reverse complement.
GAACGGCCGGACGCGATCCTTCGGCGCGAAGTCCCACTGCACGCCGGCGAGACCCGTCTCGAGCTTGAGGTCGTGGAGGTTGCCGTCCCCCCCGAGGAAGGCGTTCTCGGCGGAGAGCCGCGTCGACTGCTGCAGGTAGGTCCCCTCCAGGATCAGGTTCGGACGGCCGGGCGCGAGCCCCGCGACGAAGCCCCACGACCACGAGGACCGGATCGAGTAGGACTCGCCCGTGCCGAAGTCCGTCAGCCGGCCGCCGGCGCGGGCGCCGACGAAGGGAGTCAGCTCGCCGATCCGGGAGTCCTGGGCACGGAGGGACGGCGCCGCGGCGAGCGAGATCGCGAGGAGGACGAAGAGCCGATGCATCGGCGGATTGTCGCCTCTCCGGGGGCGGCGGCCGGCGCGGCCCATCAACCCGTCGCGACGGTCGCGCCCGAGGGGGCGACGGGCGGACGGGTGGCGGGGAGCGGCGAGCCCGCCGAGGCGGAGGGGGAGGCCGCGAGCGCCACCGTTCGCTCCAGGGCGGAAGCCATCGGTCGCGTGAGCGGGAAGAAGAGCAGCGTGCCCCGTCCCTTCGGCGTCCGGACGTGGAGCGCGTAGCCGGTCAGCCGATTCGCGAGGACGGGGGGGCCGTCGCTCCAGGAAAGGCGCGCCGTCCGGGTGCGGAACCACCCCCGGCAGGCGAAGACGGCGCCGCCCGGGACGAGGGCCACGAAGCCCGGCACCCACCGCGGGACGCCCGGGAGCGGAGAGGCGTGCGCCGGGAGGATGAGCCCTTCGCCTCCCGGCTTCACGCCGGCGTCTGTGAACGCCACGGCGACCTCCTCCGGGAGATGGGACGTGTCGAGACCGGGGAGCTCGCGGTCGACGACCTTGTGCTGCAGCAGGTAGAGGAGGGCCGCCACGCGGGAGCGGAGGAGCCTCCAGCCGAGCGGCGCCACGACGGCCAGGAGGGCGAGCGCGACCACGACGACGACGAGCGCGGCGACGGGGTGGGCGAGGGCGAGCGGCGCGATCGAGACCGCCGCGACGTCCTCGAGGAGGCTGAGGCCGACGCCGGCGCCGACGGCGTGCCCCCCGGCGCCCGCGGTCGCGAGCCGCGTCCCGGCCTTGCCGGCGTGGGTCGAGAGCGAGACCCCCCCGGCCAGGAGGAGGAGCGGGACCTCGAGGGGCTTCGGGACGTTCGCGCCGGAGACGGCGGCCCACGAGATCAGCACGGCGCCGAGCGGCCGGACGAACGTGTGGAGGACGTCCCAGACGTGGTCCACCGCGGGGATCTTGTCGGCCAGGAACTCGACGACGTAGAGGAGCCCCGCGACCGCGAGGACCGCCGGGTGGGAGAGGACGGCGAGGCCTTCCAGCCCGGCCGGGAGCCTCAGCCAGTCGAAGCGGACCGCGAGGCCCGTGACGAGGATCGTCGCGTAGAGGTTGAGGCCCGCGGTGAAGCTGAGGCCGAGCGTCGTTCCGAGGAGCGTCAGGGTCTCCATCGCGCCTCCTTCCCGGGCCGGGCCCTCTCGGGCCGTGCCGGGGAATGGTAGCGCCGCGGGGGGGAGCCCGACCGCGATCGTCCGGGGCCACGCGGCCCCGCGGCGAGAGGGAGGGTGGCCCTCTCGAGTTCGAGTGCATCGAATTGACGCCAAATATATGTTCGCGTTAATCTGAATAACATGAAGAAGCGCGAACGGGTCCGCCCCTACCGGATGGTCGCCCGGGCCGAGGCGGCCGCGTCCACGCACGCCCGGATCGTCGACGCGGCGCTCGCGCGGTTCTCGGAGAGGCCCTTCGACGACGTCTCGCTCGCCGACGTCGCGCGGGACGCGGAGGTGACCGTCCAGACGGTGCTCCGGCGGTTCGGCTCGAAGGAGGGGCTCGCGGAGGCGGCGACGGCGCTCGGCCTCGAGCGGGTCCGCGCCCAGCGCTGGACCGCGCCCTCCGGAGACGTCGACAGCGCGCTCCGCGCGCTGCTCGAACACTACGAGGAGTGGGGGGAGCGGAGCCTCCGCTTCCTCGCGCAGGAGGAGCGCGTCCCCGCGATGCGTCGGGTGGTCTCCGCCGCCCGGGCGCTCCACCACGAGTGGGTCGACCACGTCTTCGCCGGCCGCCTCGCGCGCGGGCGGGGCGCGGCCCGGGTGCGGCTCCGCGCTCGGCTCGTCGCCGTCACGGACGTCTGCGTCTGGAAGGTCCTCCGTCGCGACCTCGGGCTCGATCCCGCGACCGTCGCGGCGACGCTGCGCGAGCTCGTCGCCGCGGTCGCCCGCTGAAGGGGGAAGCGCATGTCCCGAATCCTGGTCTATACCTCGCCCGCCCGCGGACACCTCTACCCGCTCGTCCCGACGCTCGAGGAGCTGAGCCGCCGCGGTCACCACGTCGCCGTCCGGACGCTCGCCTCGGAGGTCGGCCGCGTCCGCGCGCTCGGATTCCCGGCCGAGGCGACCGACCCGGGGATCGAGGCGCTGGCGCACGAGGACTGGAAGGCGACCTCGGCTCCGGCGGCGCTGCTCGCCGGCTGCCGGACGTTCGTCGCGCGGGCGCGGCACGAGGTCTCCGACCTGCGCCGGGCGATCGAGGTCGAGCGCCCGGAGGTCCTCTTCACGGACGTGAACTGCTGGGGCGCCGCGGCGGCGGCGGAAGTCTCGGGTCTCCCGTGGGCCACGTTCGCCCCCTACTTCCTGCCGGTACGGGCACCCGGCGTCCCTCCCTGGGGCCTGGGTCTCGCGCCGGCGCGAGGGGTGGCGGGCCGGCTGCGCGACGCGCTTCTCTGGCCGGTCGTCGATCGGCTGTACGACCGCGTCCTGCCGGCGCTGAACGAGCTCCGGGCCTCGGCCGGCGCGCCGCCGCTCCGCCACGTCTCCGACTTCGCCGCGCGCGCGCCCCTCGTCGTCTCGTACACGGCCGAGCCGTTCGAGTACCCGAGGGCCTGGCCCTCGAACGTGAGGCTCGTCGGCCCCGGAATCTGGGAGCCACGGGAGGAGTCGGAGCCTCCACGCGGCGGAGTCGGGCGCCCGCTCGTCCTCGTCACCTGCTCGACGGAGTTCCAGAACGACGGCCGGCTCGTCGCCGCGGCGCTCGCCGCGCTCGCCGGCGAGCCGGTCCGAGTCGTCGTCACGACCGCCTCGCTCGACCCGCGCTCCTTCGAGGCGCCGGCGAACGCGGTCGTGGAACGCTTCCTCCCGCACGGGCCGCTCCTGCGCGAGGCGGCCTGCGTCGTCTGCCACGGCGGGATGGGAATCACGCAGAAGGCGCTCGCCGCGGGCGTTCCCGTCTGCGTCGTGCCGTTCGGCCGCGACCAGCTGGAGGTGGCGCGGCACGTGGTGGAGGCCCGGGCGGGGACGCGCCTGCTGCCCGGGCGCCTCGATCCCGAGCGCCTGAGGGCGGCGGTCCGAACGGCGATGTCGCGGGCCGAAGGCGCGGGTCGCCTGGCGGAGGCGTTCCGTCGCGCGGGAGGGGCCGCCGCGGCCGCCGACGCTCTCGAGTCGATCGGGACGGAGGAGCGCGCCCGCCCCTAGAATCGCGGGATGCACGGAGGGAACCGATGAAGACGGCCCGGACCCCGATCGTTCTCGCTCTCCTGACGCTCCTCGCCGCCTCGGCGGCGCTCGCGGAGGGCCCCGCGGCGCAGGCGCCGCTCGGGCTCGACGACCTCTTCCGCGTCCGCGTCGCGCGCGAGGTGCGGATCTCCCTCGACGGTACGGCCGTCGCCTTCCTGGTCCAGGTCCCGAGGATGCCCGGGAAGGACGACGACGGCCCGGCGTATTCGGAGCTTCACGTCGCGGAGCGGGGGAAGCCGGCCCGGCCCTTCGTCGCGGGCGCGGAGAACGTCTCGAAAATCGCGTTCTCGCGCGACGGAGCCGAGGTCTTCTTCGTCGCGAAGCGGAAGGGGGACTCGGCCGCGGCGCTCTGGTCGATCCGGAGGGACGGCGGCGAGGCGCGGCGCCGGGTGACGCTCGCGACGGACGTGGAGGGCTACGCCCTTTCGCCGGCCGAAGACGGCGTCGTCGCGCTCCTCGCGAGGGGGAAGAAGGCGGGGGCGGCCGGG